>NZ_JBCPXV010000011.1:0-92617 GCF_039581225.1 Ornithinibacillus proteolyticus
AGCCGCAGACCGAATTAATGTACAATTAAATCAGCAACAAGTAGCATGATTTCTGTTTTTAAAAATACATTTTAGAAATTCTGTAGGATTCTGTATTTTTAAAAAGAGCAATTATGAAATTGACTCAAATAAGAAATCATTACCATCTATTCCAATTTAAATAAAGGAATTTCATACTCGGGAATAGAATTATATAAGATTAATACAAAACTGGGGGATTTATTCATGCGAGGCAAATTACATCATATCGAATTAAATGTTTCAAACTTGGAAAGGTCTACTGATTTTTGGGGTGAGCTTTTAGAAGAATTAGGCTATCAACCTTATCAAACCTGGGAATCAGGAAGAAGCTGGAGGTTAGGAGATACGTATATCGTTTTTGTACAGACGGAAGAGCATTTCTTAGAGGGTACATATCATCGGAAAAGAGTCGGATTAAATCATCTTGCATTTTATGCGGATTCTAGGGAGGATGTTGATGTGATTACGCTCCATTTAAAGGAAAAAGGTGTGCCAATCTTATATGAGGATAGGCATCCATATGCAGGTGGTCCTAACCATTATGCAGTGTTCTTCGAGGATCCGGATCGGATAAAAGTGGAAATCGTGGCACCATAAGAAGAGGAGGGGATACTATTGAATGAAGCTGAACTGAAATCGATACTAAGTCAATATAAGGAGAGCAACTTCCAACAACTCGGTCCTGTACCTTTACCAACCTTAGTGAAGGCAATGCTAGATTATATTGGTAGTACAGATCCGGAGTTACGGGATTCATTGATTTATCCATGCTTTACTAACCTTATAATAAATGGACATTTTCCTCCCCCAGAGCTAAACAGAATAGTGACAGTTTGTTTAGATGATCATCACTTATTTTACAAAATAAATGAACCAGATGAGGACGCTGTCTTTACGCGTTCATTTTCTTCCTTAATCCTTGCTGTCCTGTTATTTGTTAATAGACAAAAACCCTTTATAGCCGATGAGGAAATAGATCACATTACAAACAAAATGATACATTATGTAAAGAAGGAAGAGGATGTTCGGGGATTTGTAGAAGGGAAAGGTTGGGCGCATAGTATAGCTCATATAGCAGACGCGCTCGATGAACTAGTGAAGCAACCACAATTAAAGGAAAGTAGATTAGAAGATATTGCACTACTCATTCTGGATAAAATGTGCTTTGATAAAGCCTACTTCTTGTTTGAAGAGGACGAACGGATGGTTGTTCCTTTCATTTCCTTGTTGGAAAGGGGAATGAATCCATTATTCCTATATGAAAAAATCGATAAAATTGTGATGGAGCTGCAGCAAAGCTATTCACAACATAGTTCGAAACCGTTCATTCAAAGGAACAACATCAAACAATTTTTAAGAAGTCTGCTGCTGCATTTAGAGGTGATAGGAAAAAAAGAGGAGTTCCGGGAACACTTGAAAAATGCACTAATAGCTATAAATCAGCCATACTACAACTTATAAGGGGAACGTATAATGAATCCAATATTAATTGATTTTCCGAGCGAATTTGAAACAGAAAGATTACATATCCGTATGCCAATGCCTGGTGATGGAAAAGCAGTTCACGAATCAAAACAAGCTTCCAAAAAGGAGCTTTTGCCTTGGATGCCTTGGGCACAGCATGAGGAGCAGGAAGAGGATACAGAAATAAATATCCGACAAGCCCATGTAGCCTTCTTGAATAGGGAGGATTTAAGGCTGTTAGTTTTTCACAAAGAGACAGGTGTATTGATTGCTAATTCAGGATTGCACCGAATTGACTGGGATGCGCGTAAATTTGAAATTGGATACTGGATTGATACCCGTTATAGTGGGAAAGGTTATATGACGGAGGCGGTAAAAGGGATAGCTGATTTTGCCTTCCGTGAGCTAGAGGCAAACCGTGTTGAAATCCGATGTGATGCGAAAAATGTAAAGAGTCGTGCCATTGCCGAGCGAATCGGATTTGAATTAGAAGGGATATTGCATAAAGATAGTTTAGATGTTTATGGACAAGAGCTTCGAGACACATGTATATATGCAAAAGTAAAATAATCTAAATTTGGGCTTTACATATACCTCGGAATTCTATATAGTATAGTTACCTAATAATTCTAGGTAGGTGAAAAAATGTTTGATCGAGAACTGGTAAAAGGGAGTACATCGTTACTTGTCCTACAGTTATTAAATGAGCGGGATATGTACGGTTATGAGCTTGTTAAGGAAATGGATTACCGCAGTGACCATAATTTGCAAATGAAGGAAGGTACCTTATACCCTGCCCTTCATAAGCTAGAAAAGCAAGAATATATTGAGTGCTATTGGCAAAATCAAGAAAAGGGTCCTGCACGTAAATACTATCGTATCACACTTGAAGGTAAGAAAATATTAGAAGCTAAAACAAGTGAATGGCATCGATATGTTCAGGTGATGAATAATCTAATCGGGAGAAGTGAATCGTGACGACTGGCGATAAACGTTTTTTCCAAGAGCTTGATCAAGTTCTTGGGAAACACCCTGAAAAGCAGGAAATCATCGCAGAATACAGGTCCCATGTATATGAACTTCTTCGTGAAGAGGATATTCAGGACGCAAACGTCTATGATGAAATTGTAAAACGGTTAGGAACACCTGAAGAAATTGCAGCGATTTGGAAAGATGAGGCAAAGGTAACGCCGAAAAAAATGCAACTATTATTTGTTGTATTAAATGTTCTTATTTTCCTTGGAGGAATAGTCCTTACGATTGTTTATAACGTTTACCATATCGAATGGATTGAAGTACTGTGGAAAAGAATAACTGCAGTACCTTCCATCATTATAATGGTGTATATGGCATTTTGGGGACTGCTCGGCTATGAGATTGGTAAAGAATTTGGTAGTGGCGGCTTAACGATTCTTCGTAGGACATTTACATATGCCGTTATCCCCAATCTTGTGTTGATGTATTTAATTGTGTTTAAATTGATTCCTCATGAATGGTTTCAGCCTCTGCTAAGTGGGCGATTTATTCTAGTGTGTATTTTATTAACAATTATGTTGTATCCGATAAGCTGGATTGGATATCGCTGGGGGAGGAAGGCTTCGGTATAGCACCTTACCCTACGATATCAAGTGCCGATGCGTTTCTTTGTCTGTATACCTAGATAACCTATGTATATAGAATGACTAAATGGTGGTGGAATAATTGAAGCAACGTCAAAAGACTTTTGGATTTTTAGTAATTTGTTTAGTGCTTGGTATATTGGCAGAGCTTAGCTTTTTTCATGGTGTGATAGGGATATCGTACCCAATTTTTATTGCAGCATTTTATGCTATCCTGTATTACCGACTAGGGTTTAAAGTATCTCATCGACGAATTGGCTTATTATTAATGGTCATGATCTGGGTTTTATCAGCGTCATTTGTATTCTATGATAATGAGTTTTTTTATGCGTTAAATCTTTTTGTAATTCCGGTTTTAGTGTTTGTCCATATTGTGTTAATTACGACACCGAATCATGTGGATTGGGTTTCGCTAATCTTCTTTAAGCGAATTTTCTTTAAGGTATCTCAAACATTCAGTTATTTAAAAAGATGGCTCAAGATTATTTTTAAACGAACCTTATTTCGACAGGTGAGTAAGGAAACCAGCCAAACCATAAAGAGAATTGTAAAGGGGTTATTGATTGGGGGACCGTTGCTTTTCGTTATAACGGTGTTATTAATATCAGCGGATGAGAAATTTGCTGCTATGATGCTGGAAATACCAGCATTTATGTTGAAGCTGAATTTCCTGGAATATTTTTTCCGAGTAGTAGCTGCATTATTATTGTCGTTATTATTCTTTGGAGCCTTCCAGACGTTAAAGAAGCGGTATGTACTACCACTAGGAAGGCAAGCGGTTCAAAAAGAGAAGGTAACCTGGGACAGTGTGATTGCAGGGACGGTCTTAGTCTTGCTTAATATTATTTATGTCCTATTTGTCGCCATTCAATTTACGTATTTCTTTGGTGATGCACTTCATGCAGATTATACGTATGCAGAGTACGCAAGAAGAGGATTTTTCGAGCTTGTACTAGTAACCGTGATTAACTGGACCTTATTGTTAATTTGCTTGAAGCTAGTAAAGGCTGGGAAGAAAGCATACGGCTACTTTTTGAAGGCGATGTATACATTGTTAATTGTAGTTAGTGGGGTCATGCTTGCATCCGCATTTATTCGTTTAAGTGCCTATGAAGCAGCTTATGGATTTACATTGGACCGAATTCTTGCACATGTCTTTATGTTGTTTTTAATGATAATTTTTGCGTATACATTGGTCCGCGTATGGATAGAGGGAATTTCTATCGCACACTTTTATATAATAGTGGGATTACTATTTTATACAGGACTGAATATGGTCAATTTAGAAGAAATCATTGTGGAGAAAAATCTAGAACGATATGAAGAAACCGGAAAAATTGATATCTATTACTTAGATTTACTTTCTTATTCTGGTATTGATGGTTTAATCACGCTATATGAAAAAGATCCAAATTATCCAGATTTATTAGCGGTGTTAGAGCAGCGTAAAGAAATGATCGAACAACTTCGTTTAAACACATGGCAGTCGTTTAATTTCAAGAAAGAGCAAGTAGTAGAAAGACTTCAGGAGCTTGAATTGAGATAAGGAGGAGCAATTATGAATACAATTCCTAATCATGTCGCTATTATTATGGATGGAAATGGTCGTTGGGGAAAACGCAGAGGGCTTAGTAGAAGTGAAGGGCACTATGCAGGTTCCCAAACGATGGAAGAATTGATAGATGCGAGTGCGGAAATGGGAATTAAGATACTAACACTGTATGCTTTTTCTACTGAGAATTGGAAAAGGCCTAAGGATGAAGTGAATTATTTGATGAATTTACCCATTAAGTTCTTTAATCAAAAATTACCGGAGTTTATGAAACGTAATATTAAAATTCTTATTTCAGGGGATGTAGAGAATTTACCAAAAGGAACAAGGAATGCCGTGTTACGGGCCATGGATAAAACAAAGAATAATACAGGCTTAATCGTGAATTTTGCGCTGAACTATAGTAGTAGGAGTGAGATTGTTCAAGCAATTGCTCGTATTATTCAAGATGCGAAGGACAAGAAAATTTCGATGGATCAATTAGATGAGCAAATGTTTGAAAGCTATCTTTATACGAAGAACTTACCAGACCCTGATATTATCATTCGAACTGGTGGGGAGAAGCGTATTAGTAACTTTTTAATGTGGCAATCTGCTACAGCTGATTTATGCTTTGTGGATGAATTGTTTCCGGACTTTAAAAAAGAATTATATATTAATGCCATTAGAAAGGTGTATGCGAATAAAGAAGCCCCTTTGAAAGAATGGGTGGTATAAAGTTAGGCGTTTTTCGTACAGGTGTATTGTTAATGATAGATAAGATGGAATATTCAATTAAATGACGGTTTTCTTAAGGGTGAGGTATAGAAAATGGCAAATAAGCGCTTTGGTCTATTATTTTGTTTTACTTTATTCCCCATTTTGTTGATGGCTTGTAGTTCAGAAACTATGGAAGATGTTATGAGAGAAGCTGAATCTACGGATTTATCTGATGAAAGTATTGATGGTATTAAAGTGGGGATGAACATCCATGATGAAAGCTTTATAATGAAACACGGTAATTTTCAATTACACCCAGATAATCAACATTACGCTGCGCAAAGAAACTATGACCAGTATTGGAATAAAGAGATTATGGTGAGTGTAAATAGAGAAACAGAGGAAATTTTACAAGTTGGAATTATGGAAAACAATAATACATCTTCTAGTGAACGGGGAATAAAAAGAGGCTCGTCTGTTAATGAATTGATAGAAACTTACGGTGAGAACTATTTTACCTATGAAGATAAAGAGCAATCGATATCGATAATTGGGTATGTTGATCATCCAAACAATTTACAATTAACGTTTGTATACTTTGATGATCAAATTACAGGCGTTAATCTCGGCTATGCTTTTGACAAAATGAAATGGGAATTGAATGAATAAATTACCTAAAGTGGCTATACCTCGAGCAAGAATTTTAAGGGACATTTTTTCCGTCCTATACGATAAGCGTAAGCGATACAGAAGAGGTTCAAATCCCTATCCGCTCCGGATGCATACGATTCGATTATATTAAGTGATGTCCTGGTTGACTAGAGATAACCGTATGTATATTTCCGGAGCAGGAATTTATTTATCATCTAACTTGAAACCTCTCTGAATGAAATATCAACTATTTCTTCTGTATTGTTATTAAAGGTTATATCAATAAAAACACCAAACTCATTAGTAGGCGCCTCAAGCCATAGCTTAAACGTTTCGGTTGAATTCTCAATTCCTCTTTTTTTACCGACATGAAGGTAATCCACTATGTTTGCATCAGGATACTTTTCTTTTACCTTTTGCATAGCTAGACGTCCCCACTTCGCATAGGAGGGCTCTTGTTCCTTAGTAGAAATCGCCTCTAGTGGTGTTTGAAAAGCGGTTATTCCCAAGCTGAAAATAGTAACACTTAACATTATCATCATCAATTTCTTCATGGTTAAAACCTCGCTTAGCATAAGAAATAGAATAGAAAAACGCCATTTTCTAAATCATTGTCCAAATTGGATTTTCCAACTTCCAATAGTATCCTTTATTATTCGGCGGGGAACCCAACTTTATACTTCTTACTGTAATTCCTCATTATAACTTTGAGATTTAGTTGACCTTTTCATCCGGTTGTTTAGGGAAAAACGTATAACTAAAGCTTATAATAAAATCTATGATTAAAATCAGAGACCAAAACTGAATGGTTTGTATTAATGCTTCAGTCTGTGAATGATTATTAATATAAACAACAATACCCATTAATATCCCCCCGCCGATTAACCAGGACAACAAATGACGGTACCACCCTTTACGTTCTTTTCTTGCGTGTTCTTTGCCATATTTAATTTTTACCGGTTTTTCACCGTTTCCAAATCGGTACTTAAAACGGACATCTGCCCATTTAATCATCTGATGCCCAAAGGCTATACTTACCCCTATATAAATCGCGGCAATTCCATGCACTATAGAGGCAACAGCTCCATTTTTCAAATCGTATACGGTAACAATAAGCAATATAAGATCAACGATTGGCGTACAAATGAGCAAAAATGTACCCAGTTTTTTCTTATTCATTACATATCTAGCAGTTAGTCCTGCTAGAACAAATATCCAAAAACCTATCTCACATGCTATGATCAACCAACCAATCAAAAGAAACACATCCTTCGCTTCGCTTTATTTAGTACACTTGTGTTAAATAATATTAGAACTGTTTATTTAACACAAGTGTGATATAATAAAAATATGCCAAAAATAATTGATCACCATAAACGTAAAGTTCGAATAGCAGAAGCAACATGGAAAGTTATTGTGGACGAAGGAATCGAACAAGCATCTGTCAGAAAGATTGCTAAGGCTGCAGGACTCTCTACTGGATCGCTAAGACATTATTTTTCATCGCAGTCCGAATTGCTTCGTTTTTCTATGGAAATGGTTTCTGAACGGGTTATCGAGCGTGCGAAAGCAAGGGAGTATTCAGAGGATATAAGCCCGTTAGAGTTTTTGACTGAAGGTGTATATGAAGTACTACCCGTCAATGACGAGCGAAAAATAGAAATGGAGGTGTGGCTTGCTTTTTCGGCGAAAGTTTTAGTTGACTCAACGCTCCGTGAGCTAAGCAATAAAGTGTACAGTGACATGCACCAAGGGTTGAAAAATGTCGTTCTTGCCTTACAATCATTACAATACGCAAAAGACGGGCTTGATCTAGAATTAGAAGTTAATCGACTCCATGCGATAGTTGACGGAATGGCAATGCATCATTTATTAAATCCAGAGCACTTTACACATGATGAAATGATTCAGACATTAAAATATCATCTTCAATCGCTTTGCAAATAAAGCACACTTTAAAATGCAATTAAACAACCTGGTCATTTCAATAGAGTCTTATAATAATATGGCTCTAATCTAATAAAAAGCTAATTATGCCTATTGATAAACTTACCAAATTTGTTGCATAATTAGCTTTTTGATTGTTTTTTGCGCTATTATACTTCAAAAATCCCATTGTGTTCTAGTGAATAAATTTCTAAATACCCGTAATTAATAGGTTGGGGTTGATTTTACCTAAGGATTTTTGCCATGTAATATTCATTTAAATAGTCACCATTTACATATAAAGAATCTGTTTTGGTGCCTTCGATTTCGAATCCCATTTTTTTATAAAGGGAGACTCCAGCTTCATTATCGGTGACAACCGTTAATTCTAATCGGTGAATGTTATGCTCCAATGCCCATTCATTTAATGCGGCAAATAATAATCTACCAACACCTTTACCACGAAAGGCATGGTGAATGCCTACTACAAGATATGCTGTGTGCTTCTTTCTTTTAGCCTCGCCACCAATTGCAAAAAGATAGCCGATTAGCTCTTTTTCCTCTTCTGCAACAAGTATAGTGGAGTTCTCCGATTTTTGTAGGCGTTCAATCATGTTCTTTTGGCTTTCAGAAGAAATTTGTCTCTCTCCAGCTTCCCAAAGCATGTACTCAGAGCTTGCATCTACCTGTAGGATCAGCTGTGCTAATTTTGGCGCATCACTTAGAATTACTTCCCTAATTCTCATTTCTTTCCCCCGTTTTCTCTATGGCTTGTCTTTATTGATTAATTGTGTCATTTGATGCCAAATAGACCCTTTCGCTTCTTCTCCCCCTTGGATTCTAGCTAACGCCATTTTGACCTGCATTCGCACTTCAAATTCCGGATCGTCTTGTGCTTCGAGAAGGGCAGGGATAGCGGATTCGTCACCAAGCTCATACAGGAACATCGCAGCTCGCCAGCGTACTAATCTACTTTTATCTTTTAATGTTTTTATCATTTCGGGCATTGCTTCTGTAAAGCTTAAGTCTGATAAGCAATCACCAGCTGTTCGTCGTACATTTACTGCTTTATCTTGTAAGGCTTTATATAAGTATGGTAATACCTTTTTGTCATCTATCATGCCTAAGTATGCTGTCGCAAGTCTACGTATAGAGGCTTTTTTATCATCTAATGCTTTATCCAATACGGGCAAATCTTCGATAGTTGGATCCATTCGATCGAGTTCGGCATAACGTGCTCGCCAATCCGAATTCTCAAGCATCTCTAGCGTAACTTTTTTCCATGGGGTTGGAGCGGTTTTATTGTCTAACGCATACGTCACGAGCTCCTTTAAGCGGTTATCATCATAGGAAGCAGAGATTTCCTCGACTACTTCACTTCCGATTTCTTTTACATCACCGTAACGTGGGCTTTGTTCCACCCATTTACGCTCCATTAACATATTATCGGATGCTGCGGATGCCTCCATTGCAGCATTCATAAACCGCTCAGGTAATCCGAATCGTTGTTCTATGTCGCCGTCTTCTAGCTTTACTTGCATCGGAATGTAGCGGAACATTTGAATGTACACTCTTACTTCACCGTAATGGTCATCAATGGATGCTTCGGAAGTTTTTGTGTCGCTTTCATTTTCTTCTACAGAACCAAGCGTTTTCCGTACCTCTGGTAAAACTTCCTCCCAAGGTGTCCGAGCATCACGCTCAAGGGCAATAAAGTCAATAACGCGGTAAATTCCTTTCACCCCATTAATGGCAAATAATTCTTGTATATAGAAAGGGGCATTTGATAAGTCATCGCCAAGTTTGTAGTTTTCTGTTATACCATCTGGCATCACTTCGTCGACAATTATTTTCATGGAGTATGGACTTGGTGTTGGTTCAATCGATACAATCCTCATAGAAATATCCCCCTAGGTTTTATTATAGGTAAGTCAATTCTACCAAAGGGGGAACCTTCTAGCCATTCGTTTAATTAATAATGTGCTAATAATCCCTTTTTCATAGCAATACGTTCACAATATAAGAAGAAAATTAGCCCGAGTAAGAAGTAGAATATCGCATTAAAAAAGAGCGAGAAATAATCAAAAGCTGTAAAGTCCGCTAAAGATAACCCATCAATCATCGTAGCTCGAATTAGATCGACACCTTTGACTATTGGAAGAAAGGCTAGGAATGGAGCAGTGGACAAAGGGACAAAAACTAATCCGGCTAATATGAATTGTAGTATTTGTAAAAATGCGCCGATTTGCTTTAATACAAGTGTCATCCCGGCAATGATAAATCCTAATCCCATCATACTAACAATAGTAAGGATGAAAATTGGCAAGATTGTTAGGAGATCAATGTTTAGCCATTGACCAGTTGTGAGCATCGCCAATAGTAAAAGAATGACAACAATTAGGAAATGAGCAGTACCTAAGGCGATTAATCGAGAAAGCATAATCTTCCATTGTCCTAATGGTGACATGTAAAGCTGTTCTAATGTGCCTTGTGTAGCTTCGTTAGTAATCTGGTAACCAATATCCTGAACTACGATAAGTGCTAAGTACCAAAATACATAATTGACAATCACAAACTGTGTATTTAAATCTTTTGATCCTGGATCACCAATAAGTTGAATTCCTGCAAATAAGCCTAAAAAGATACAGTAGAATGTAACGAGCATAGCAATGGTGTTTGGAAGATAGCGTTTTAGCTCGATTACTTCTTTCCTAGTATTTGCCTTAATAAGATTGAACCAACTCATGTTCCGATTCCCCCTTTATGATTTTCAAAAATACTTCTTCAAAATTAATGGTTTTTCGATCAATCGTTTCAATTGGAGTCTTTTCTAAATTTAGGATTTCAAATAACTCATAGATAGCATTACTATTTGGAAGGTTTACTTCTATTTTCGATTGGTGATTGTCTAAGGTGTATTCTAGTTGTGGGAATTTTTCTTGTAAGTGTAGCTGCTGCTGTTCACTTAGATGATTGGCTAGTGTAATCGTGTAAGCTCTAACTTCAAATAGACGAAGTAGGTTCTCTACTCGGTCATTGGTAATGATTTTTCCATTATTGATAATGATAGTACGTTCGCAAAGGTCCTGAATAACATCCATGTCATGTGAGCTAATAATAATGGTTCGCTTGTATTCTTTAGCAATTTCTTTTAATAGCTGTCTGACCTCATATCCGGTTTCCACGTCAATACCTAGAGTTGGCTCATCGAGAAGGATAATTTCTGTATCTGCTAGCATGGCGACTGCAATCGCAAGTTTTTGCTGCATCCCCCTTGATAAACGATTCACTAGTTCATGTTCTTTCTGTTTTAAATGGAATTTCTTTAGCAAATCATCAATCTGACTCGCTACTTCTTTTCGTGACTTCCCCCGATTTCCAGCAAAGTACTCTAAGTTTTCTCTTACCGTTAGTCGCCAGTATAGATTTCGATTTCCTTCTAATACCGCACTAATGTGAGTTAAGGCTTTTAGACGCTTCTGTTGATTATCTATCCCATTAATCGAGATTTTTCCTGAATCCGGCTTAATTAATCCGCAGATCATTTTTATGGTGGTTGATTTACCAGCACCATTCGGACCTAATAGTCCGACTATTTCTCCTTCATAAATTGAGAAAGAAATATCGTCCACAGCAGTAATCACGTCGGAGGATTTTCTTTTTTGATATGTCTTCCATAATTTTTCTACCTCAATAATCGGTCTCATTCCATCAACTCCTATAAAATTAAATTAACTAAAATAAATATTAAGTATATTTAATAAAATTGTCAACGAGAATATTAAATTTTGTGAATATATTTTTAATTATATTTAACTTTGTGTATAATGGATGTAGCAATTACACGGAAAAGGTGATGGATTTGAGTACTGTTGGAGAAAGAATCAAACAGTTAAGAAAAGAACGCAAGCTGACTTTAGCGCAGCTTGCACAAGATAAAATGTCAGCTGCCATGGTAAGTCTGATTGAAAATGGAAAGTCAAATCCGTCTGCAGAGAATCTCAAGCATATTGCTAATGTATTGAATGTAAACATTTCGGACCTATTAGGTGGAATTAGCAGGGAATCACTACAGAAAAAAGCAACATCAATAGCAAAAAGAATAGAAGTTAAGTTAGACTTGAGCACACTGCAAATCACCCTTCAGGAAATACAAGAATTGATACCGGACTTAGGGCATAATGTAGAGTCTGCGAAAATTTATGAATGTTACGTCCGATGTTTGTACGCCTTATATGTGTTTTATCCAAAAGAATTCAAGTTATATGAAGATAAGAATTGGAATCGTTATTTGCAAAAGGCGGAAAGTATTTATGCTGATTTGAAAATGGAGAGTAAAGTGCTCGGTATCCGACACAGACTAGCAGAAATGGAATCAGTTAATGGTAATTATCATCGGACAATTGAAATAGTGGATGATAGTTTGTATATCGTTAAATCGATGAATAGCCTAGATACTATCTCAAACATGGTTCGACTGATGCTCTTGAAGGTATACTGCCTTGAAGCGCTAGGACATACAGATGAGACGTTTACGCTCCTACATGAGGTGATTGCGTTTTCTAATCAATATATGATGTTAAATCACTTCTTCGAGATTCATAATTTAGGAGCTATGCTATATTATCAGGAGAATGAGTTTGAAAAGGCGAGAGAATTTGTTGGAAAGATCAATAAGTTCTTTGAGATCATACATCACGAAGAACTATATATTGAAAAGGAATTTATCATGATTCATTATATGGAATTTTTCGAGGATGAACCGAAGCTCTCGCTAGACATGATACAGAATCTGGAAGGTAAACTGTCCAATCTAACGTTATATAACGAAGTGGTAGACCAAAGATTACAAAACATGCTTAGTGATTTAAAGGCTAGATGCTACACGAAGTTAAAGGAAACAGAGAAAGCATTACCACTATTCCGTGAATTATTGAATGATACACATGCAGGGGTCCATCCAATGGATGTAGCGCTTAGAGAAGTGAATAAGTCTTATCAAGCGCTCTGCTATATGGAATTAGGAGACAAAGAGAAGGCGGAAAAAACAGCCAAGGAAAGCGTTGCTATACTAAAAAAATATCCCCGTACGACCTATTATCACTTTGCACGCAATGTACTAAAGGAAGTACAACAAATGAAATAACTTGAAGCTACTTTCGGGTTATTTTTTTGTTTCTTATTACCCTAAGAGCTTCCTTATATGAAATTAAATGAATGGTGTATAAAGTTTTGGAAGGAAAACAGACTATACAAGGAACAGAACTTAAGAGAAGTGAGTGATACATATGCCATATCGGGAACAGATTCCAATTGATACAGGTATCGACAACACTGTAAAGCTATTACTGGAAGGCTATAACTATATAACGAATCGCAGAAATCAATTTGGTAGGGATATTTTTGAAACAAGGCTGCTTGGTGGGCAAAAGGCAATCTGTGTGGCGGGGAAAGAAGCGGTAAACATGTTCTACGATGAGAAAAAGCTGATTCGGCAAGGGGCAGCGCCGAAGCGACTTCGACAAACCTTATTTGGAGAGCATGCGATTCAGACGATGGATGGGGAGAGTCATCGACATCGTAAGGAATTATTTATGTCTTTGATGACAAGAGAACGTCTAGACGATATCAAGACCATTATGAGGAAACATTTAGAACGAGCTTCGGAAAAGTGGGTAAAGCAACAAGAGGTGGTGCTATATAGTGAAATGTGCCAGCTGCTGACAAAGGTAGCCTGTGAATGGGCTGGTGTACCACTTAAGGAGAATGAATGGAGCAAAAGAGCGAATGAGCTTGAGGCAATGTTTGATAGTGCAGGGGCACTTGGGGGGAGGCATTGGAAAGGCAGAAATGCTAGAAATTGTGCAGAAAGTTGGTTAAAGGGTCTTGTTCAAGATGTCCGCAATAATGCTATAGAGGTTCCTCAAAATACGGTGCTATACAAAATGGCGTGGTATCAGGATAAAGATGGTGTGCTTTTACATGAACAGATCGTTGCAGTAGAATTGCTAAATATATTACGACCAATTGTTGCGATAGCTGTTTACATTACCTTTGGTGCGTTAGCTTTATATGAGCATCCAGCAGAAAAAGAGAAGCTTCAAACAAAACCTAGTGTTTATTTTGAACTGTTCGTCCAGGAGGTAAGACGTTATTACCCATTTTTCCCAGTATTAGTTGCAAGAGTTCGTGATGATTTTCTATGGAATGGACATGATTTTCGTAAAGGAAACCTCGTGTTACTTGATATTTACGGTACGAATCATGACCCTGATATTTGGGAGCATCCAGACATGTTTGCCCCAGAACGCTTTAAGGATCGTGATGATAATCTGTATGATTTTATACCCCAAGGTGGAGGTGACTACTATCGAGGTCATCGCTGTCCAGGGGAATGGTTAACAATTGAGTTAATGAAGGAAACGATGGATTTTTTAATCCATCATGTGGAATATGAAGTACCGAAGCAGGATTTACGATTTAGTATGAGACGATTTCCAAGCTTGCCTAAAAGCGGATTTATCATTCATCACATTCGTCGAAAAAACGGATGAAAGGGAGCAGTTAAGTATTGCTCCCTTTTATTTGTTTAATTGTTTTCTCCAGCAATTCTTTAAACTTTTTACGGTCCTCATCGGTAAATGGTTTCGGTCCTTTCGTTTTTTGACCACTTCTTCTTGCCTTTGCACTAAGGTGTCTTGTTTGTAGCAATTGGTCGATGTTTTCATTCGTATAGGCAAAGCCCTTGTGATGTAATACAAGACAACCCTTCCCCAGTCCTAGAGAAGCAAGACCATAGTCTTGGGTAATGATTAAATCTAATCGTTTAGCCAGCTGCATGATCCGATAGTCTGCTGCATCGGCTCCTGTATCAACATAAATCGTCTGTACCCCATCCACAAGTTCATCATGTGAGTAGTGACTAATGCTTTTAACTAATACGACTGGTATCTGATATTGTTTCGCAACTGAGATGACGATATCCTTCACTGGGCTTGCATCTGCGTCTACATATATTTTCATGTTAATTCTCCGTTTCTTTGTGTCTACTTCCATGAAAGCGAATTATTGATGATTTGTCAATCACTCTTGCTTTTTATTCGTGGGAGATGTTGGATTGGCTTGCTTACCGGTATTCAGTAGTGTACTAATGAAAAAATAGCTGAGGTTAATATGGACTCCTAACGACGATAAGGGCGATCGAACTAGCTTGGAGAATATCCAAAAACATGATTGGATTGTGTATAATCCATCATGTTTTTTATTTTATAATAATATGCACTTTACAATAGTGTGCGTCATACACTATAATGAAAACAGGAGTTGATCAAGATGAACGAACAAGAACATATTGATAAGTTATTGCTTGAATTACGAAGAGGTACAATCACCATTGGTGTTCTTAGCCAGCTATCTAATCCCCAGTATGGTTATTCACTTGTTACGAGATTAAACGATAGGGGAATTCAAGTAGAGCCTGGAACTTTGTATCCACTACTTAGGAGATTGGAGAAGCAAGGTTTACTGGCTAGCAGTTGGGATACCAATGAAGCAAGGCCCAGGAAGTATTATGTGCTAAGTGAAATGGGTAAAAAGGTTTACAAACAACTATGTACAGAATGGGAAAGTATGGTCAAGAGTCTGGATAGTCTTATTCATAGGAAAGGAGCAAATGAAGATGGAGATGATTGAACGGTACATTTATGCAGTTACCCAAAAGCTACCGCAATCCCAACGAGAAGATATTGCAGTTGAGCTTCGTGGATTAATTGAAGACATGGTGGAGGAACGTGTTGGAGATACTGCAGATGAAAAAGTGGTAGAAGAAGTTTTATTAGAATTGGGCAGCCCAAGGGAGATGGCACTAAAATACACAGGGAAGAAAAGGTATTTAATAGGTCCAGAGCTTTTTGAGCCATTTCTTACTGTTTTAAAGATTGTATTAATATCGCTGACAGCTGCACTTGGTATCGTCTTCGTGATTCAAACTATGATTAATCCGATTGATTTATTAGATGCCTTTGTAGGGTTGATTGTTTCGTTAGTTACGGCAATACCACAGGCAGTAGGGTGGGTTATCCTCATCTTTGCATTGGTGGAGTACAATGGTGGATATAAGGCAGAGGATTTAGCTCTGGATAAATCGTGGAGCCCGTCATTACTACCAGAGATTCCGAATCGTAAACGACAAATTAAACGTTGTGATCCAATAATTGCGATTGTTTTTTACGTCTTGATGATGGTGCTATTTACTTTCTCTAGTAATTTCTTTGGTGTATATGTTTTTCAGGATGGTTCATTTCAGCATGTGATTCCTTTTTTAAATGAGTCTACACTTTCACACTATCTACCATTCATATTGCTATCACTTGCTTTATTTATTGTCAAAGAATGTCTAAAGCTAATTTCCGGTAAATGGACGATGAAACTGGTAGCTTATACTTTGATTATCAATCTGATTGGGATAGTAGCTGTTATTTTCTTAATCACCGGAGATGCATTCTGGAATACTCAATTTATGAGTGACTTGGCGCAAGCAGGAGTTGTTGCTGAGGGGACGGATGGATATTCTGTTGTCGAAGCCATTTGGATTAATTGTACGAATATTGTACTCATCATACTATTAATTGGATTAGTATGGGATGTAGTAGATGGATATATCAAGGCAAGAAAACAATAATATGCTTTTCAATAAGCAACGAATTGATTATGATAAAAATAATTAATTCGTTGTTTTTTTTTAAGATAAGAAGGCATCAAGTTTTGGATAAGTTAAAAGAATTAGGGTGGAATAGATAGATGACAAATACACATATTGAAATTGAAGAAATGAAAGCGGAAGATTGGGAGTTTGTTCGTAGTATTTATATGGAGGGGATACATACAGGAAATGCAACATTCGATATAAAGCCACCTAGCTTTGAAGAATGGGATCATGGCCATATTACAGATTGTCGGTTAGTAGCCCGATATAAAGGACAAGTGGTTGGATGGGCTGCCTTAAGTCAAACGGCTCATAAAGAAGCTTATCGTGGTGTGGCAGAGGTGAGTATTTATGTGTCGAGTACAAGCGCTGGCCAGGGGATTGGTTCGTTATTACTAGAGGAGTTGATTCGCTCTAGTGAGGAGGCAGGATTTTGGACGTTACAGGCATTAATCTTCCCGGAAAATACGAATAGCATTAAGCTACATACTCGTTATGGATTTGAAATAGTAGGAACAAGAAAACGCGTTGGGAAGCTACATGGTGTATGGCGAGATGTTGTATTTTTAGAAAGAAGAAGTGAGGTTGTAGGAGTAGATTAGGAGGGGATAGAGATGGTTTATGTGCTCACGAAGGAGTTAGCAAGAAGAATGGAAGTTTCTGAGATTGAAGGACTTAAATCAAGACTTTCTGCTATTCAATCGTTGCCAGGTAATCCGATGGGGATACATATAAGGCAGTTTGGTCAAGCAACTGCTTTTATAGCAAAAGGGATTCCGGGACCAGCATTTAATACCATTAGAGGACTCACATCTGAAGATATTCAAGAGCTGGATGGAATTCTTGATTATTACAAGGAACATAACATTAGAGTTCAACTTGAAATTGCACCAGGATCTAGTAGTGAGGATTTGCTCCGAACATTAGCCGATAAGGGACTCTGTCAAAAGGGATTTCATAGTGTTTTATATGGCGATAGTATGGATTTAATTGGAGAGGTAGATTCTACCATAACTGTACGAAAGCTGCATTCAGATGAGTTTGACTTATTTGCAGATTTATATGTGAGAGGATTTGGTTTACCTAGCTTTATTAAACAAGGTATTGCTCAAAATAATCAGGTCTTATATCCGCTCGATTCTTGGAGCTTTTATGTTGCAATGGTAGATGGCGAGCTAGCTGGTATTGGTGTTTTATTCATTCAAAATGGAATCGCCACGCTATCAGCATCAGCAACTGTCCCAGAATTGAGGAGGAAAGGGGTTCATCGTGCTCTCATTTTAGAAAGGGCAAAAGATGCAAGAGATAGAAATGTAGAGTACATAACGGGTCAAGCTAAATTCGCAAGTATTAGCTCAAACAACATGGAACGACTCGGGTTAAGGATTGCGTATACAAAGGGGATATGGGGAGACATGTAGGTTGTTTTGAACGTTTAAGTACCCATGAAACTAGATACATTAACAGCAGGATTAGATCAAGTTATTTACCAATTAAATAGTTAAGTGAAAATGCTCTCACTCAATGGAGGGCATTTTTTCTTGTCAAAAAAGCACAAATCATATATACTACATTGCAACACTAATGCACTATGTTCGTGAGGGGGTACGGTATGCTTTTAAATTCGGGTAGTACAACTCCGATCTATGTACAGATTGCGGAATGGCTAGAGAATGAAATTTTAAATGGCAATCTCGAAAAAGGTGATAAAGTATTCTCCCAATATAAGCTTGCGGATAAGTTTACTATAAATCCTGCAACTGCTGCTAAAGGCTTGAATCTCCTTTATGAAGAAGGGATTTTATATAACAAGCGGGGATTAGGTAAGTTTGTTTCCGAAGAAGCAATGGAGATTATTTTAGAAAAACGTAAAAATCAGAAATTAAAAGGTCTGCTAGTTGAAGCGGTTCAAGAGGCAAAGCGGCTCCAGGTCTCGGAAAATGATCTGTTACAAATGCTGAAAGATATGATGGAGGAGAAAAAGGGGGATTAGTTGTGAATGTAGTTGTGGAATGTAATCGTCTTGTGAAGCAGTATGGTAACTTTAAGGCATTAGATGAATTAACTTTTTCTTTAAAAGAGAACACCATTACCGGACTGATCGGTCGAAATGGGGCAGGTAAGACTACATTACTAAAAATATTAGCAGGATTTTGGAGGGAAACAGCTGGAGAGGTTAGCGTATTTGGTAAACGTCCGTTCAATACTCTTGATGTATCCATGAACGTTATATTTGTTGATGACATGATGAGTTTTACGAATACCTTAACCTTGAAAGAGATATTAGATGAAGCGGGGAAGTTTTACCCGAACTGGGATCATGAACTGGCCTTGGGATTGATGGATTATTTTCAATTCCATCTAAATCATAATCATCATAGTCTATCAAAAGGGAAACGGAGTACCTTTAATATGATAGTGGGCCTTGCTGCCAAATGCCCGCTTACGATTCTAGATGAACCTACTACAGGGATGGATGCAGCAGTAAGGAAGGATTTTTACCGTGCATTGTTAAAGGATTATTTGAATTCTCCTCGTACAATTGTTATTTCGAGTCACCATTTAGAGGAAATGGAAGATTTACTAGAGGATGTCCTTTTAATTGATGGGGGTAAAAATATCTTACATCTCCCAATCGATGATCTAAAAGAATATGCGGTAGCTTTAAGTGGGAAATCTGTTGCGGTTCTACAAGCAATAGAGAAGAAAGAGGTCCTATATAAACAAAATATAGACGCTGATAATTGCTATGCTGTTGTTCGGAACGATTTTTCTCATGATGAAATGAAACAATTAGGGATAGGGGTTTTACCGGTTACGCCTAATGATTTATGTGTCTATCTCACGAATCAAACAAAAGGGGGAATTGATGATGTCTTTAACAAGCGCAAGTCTGTCTAATATAGTACTTACGCAATTCCGTTATAAATGAAAGCTTATATAGGAGTATTTCTTGCGTTAATTCTTGTTCAGGTTCTAGGAATATTTCTTGCGACTTTAGGGACGTCATTCGGGTCGATATCGAATAATTTGTATAGCATTTACTTTGAAGGTTACTCCTCTAGCGCTGTTATAATTCTCACCTTTATTTGGGCATTTATGAATGCCATTTTAATTACAACAAAGGCTTATCGTGAGGATGACTTTACGTTTGTATCAACCCGAATATCGTATAATCTCGCTAATATGTTGTTTCTCATCACAATAAGTGGCATTGGAGCAATAACGGCCTTACTATCCAATGGAATAATCCGTTTATTCGTATACTTCACTGCTGATGTTGATGTATTTCTGGTTCTAAATAGTGAAGTGGGAATCTCCTATTATGGAGTAGGACTTATTTCTACGTTTTTGTATGTCTTACTATTTGCAATAGCAGGCTACGTAATTGGCATGATGATTCAAATTAGTAGACTATTTCTATTATTAATCCCAGCTATCTTTATTACCTTTACTTATCTAGAGCGTTTAGAAATGATAGTCGGATTTTATTTCTTGGAACAGTCCTTTCTTGTATTTGTCGTAAAAGTAATAACAACTATACTAATTGGTAGTGCCTTCATACTAGTACTATCCAATCGATTGGAGGTAAGGCGGTGATGGCTATCGTGTCTGTTCTTCCAATAGTCATTGTAATTGGAATAATCATCTTCTTTGTGCTTCTCAACAAACGATTTCAAGTGAAACCTGTAACGTTTCGGAAATCAAAATAGATTATCATTGGTTATGTTTCGATTCTGTTAGTTGCAGCGATTGGTTCCTTGTTTCTCCCATCAACTAAGGCAAAAGTAGTTGATAATAATCTTAATGAAGACTGGGAGAATAGTTACTATCAACAAGCGCTTAATGGTAATTTTTCCTCAATTGACTCTAAGGAGATTAAAAAGAGCTGGGAATTCCCATTAACAGGTAATACCCTTTCTTTCGATTCATCCAACTATGAAGGAGCGTTTATTATAGAGCGGAATTCGGACCTAAAGGATAAAGTAGAGGTGTATTACATTGACAATGGGCATGTTATGGAAACAGGTTCGGTAAAGGTCGACATTAGTGATTATATACCAGAGGTTGATATCACTGTGGAGCAAAATGTACTTCGAGTGATAGGTACAACGAATGTAAAAATTGCTTATACTGATCCAGAGTTTACCAGGGTACAATTCTTATCAGAATATGACTCAGGCATTGGATATGCTGGATCCTACTTTTTCTATATCCGTGTCCCGGAGAACTTGAACATAGAAAATGCTACTGAAATCTTAGCTGAAGAAGTAAACAATTAACCAATATATATCCCCCCGAATATACTGACAATGACATTATATTTGGGGGTCCTCACTATGAGCAATGTAAAAAGTGGTCTAGCCTTTTTAGGGTTTTTAATTACCGGAATGGGAATTGGGTTGTTTTTTCATAATATGGAAGCTGGAGGAACGGTAGGGTTCGGATTAGGAATTTTATCTATCGTGCTGCTGCGTAAAGATAATTAAGGAAACAATGTACCCCGGGGAATTCTTTATAACACTAGATAAGGATAGAAAGTAAACAGGCTTGAGGGAGATTAATGCCTTAGAGCCTGCTTGTTTATATTGAGAATTATAAGTAGGTTTACTAATCAATCTAAACTAGGGGCCGATAAGGATCATCAATTGGTTAAACATCCAATTGATAACGAACAATAGAAAGCCTTTATCATTCATCAGCAGCGAGAATGAAGCTAAAATGAACAATAAAGGCCAATTTAACTATTTATAACTAATTAACCAACTAACAATGACTCTACCTCTGATTTATTCTTCATCAATCTGATAAGGACCGTATTTTTCACCATAAAATCGGTTGTATCGCTCTTTAAATTTTTGATACATGTATGAAACAATGACTTTTAAGATGGCATATCCTGGTATACCAAGAACGACACCTACTAGTCCAAATAAATTACCTGCTACTAGTAATACGATCATAATCGTTAATGGGTGAATTTTCATCGTTCTTCCCATAATATTAGGCGATATGAAGTTCCCTTCTAAGAATTGAACAACAACCCATACGATTGCCAACTTCAATAGCATTAACGGTGAATTAACTATCGCAATAATGACAGCTGGGATAATGGATAGGGTTGGACCTAAATATGGAACGACACTTAAGATACCTGCTAAAATTGCTAATGTGATAGCGTAATCTAATCCGATGATAAAGTAGCCGATATATAATAGGATTCCTATACAGGTTGCAACAATAATTTGCCCCTGAATATACGATCCTACTTGTGCATCCATATTGACTAATACTTGATTCGCATCTCTTCGATATTTAGGTGGTAATAATTTTAAACTATATTCCTTAAAGCGATTACCATCCTTTAATAGGAAAAAGAGAACGAAAGGGAAAGTTACCATGGCTACAACAACATTCGTAACGGTTCCCGCAAAGCTTCTTACCCCTGCAAATGCATCTAATACATAGGAACCGATAACACCTGGAATATTACTGAAATTAGACACAACCCAGTTATAAGCCTCGTCATAATAAGGTTCAAGAAGTGTATTATTCTGAATCCAATTGTTTATATCCAACCATAATGTTTGTACATAATTTGGGAATGCAGTGATTAAGTCAGAAATTTGTTTTTCGATAGCTGGAGCAATTAATAGGATTAATCCAGTTGCTAATCCACCGATCCCAATGATAATAATCACAATGCCCCAAATTCGTTGTATCTTAAGCTTTTCTAGTAAATCAACAATAGGATTTAATAGGTAAAAAGCAATAAAAGCTAGAATAATTGGCGGTGTTATGGTCGATAAGATTACGATTAACGGATAAAAAACAAAAGAAATCTTGTTATAGATTAAAACCGTTATCCCAATCAAAATTAGTACAGCTAAGACGAATACTATGTTTTTTCCCCCGAGGAACTTGATGAATTGATTATCTGAATTCATAGAATTGGGACTCCTTTTTTCTTTTTATTATAGAGGAAGCGAGAGTAAGATGCCATTTAAGATTTACAATTTATTTCTATTTATAGTAAAAAGGTATGATGCTAGGTTGATAAATTAAGTATAAAGTCCTGTTGATGATGATTATGTCCTATGTCTATATAATAGTTAAGATCAAAATAGGAGTGGGATAATGAAAATGAGAGTAGAAGGCTTTATTGTTCTTATTATAATACTTGTTATTTTAGCTGCATGTAGTAATTCAGAGGAACAGACAAATGGTAACGAAAGTGAAGAAGAAATAAAGACAAGTGAAGTGGAGAAAATAGAAGAGCAGGAGGAAGAAGAGCAAGATTCTGAAAAAGTGTCATTTGAAGTTAAGGATACAACTGCTCCGGAAGACCAAGGGGATTTAAACGTATGGTTTGAAGGGGATTTCCATGTTGTTGGAGATAAAGTGAGAGTAAATGGAACAACTAATCTATTACCGGGTTCTAAACTTCAACTGATGACAACCCCAGTGGCAGGAACGTTTATCGGTGGTGGCGCTCAAGGGAAAGTAGAGGAATCTGGTGCCTTTGAATTAGAAGCGAATCTTCCAGACGATTACGAAGGTATATTACATATTGAATTAACCTTTAAGGTGGGGGACCAATATACAGAAGAATTAGCAGAGTATTACATAGAAGGAATTAGGGGTGATTTTGCTCAAATCTATTATGACGCTTTTGAAGAAGCGATGTTCGATAAGGCATCCTTTGCTCAGATTGTAGTAATTGATGGGTCCAAACAATCTTTCTCCATTACAAAGCCTGAATGGAACATTCCAGATGATTTAGGGAGTAAGCATGTTAGAATAACGCCTACATTAGAAAGACAAGGTGATTATATTGTACTTAATATTGAAAGCAATCTACTAGAAGAGGCAACCATTCATGCTCGTGCCGAAATACCAAATTATATTACAAGTGGATTCCAAGGGACAAGTGAAGTAAATCCAGATGGAACAGCTGTTATTTATATAGTAGACCCAGAAAAAGACGATAGAATCAAGGACTTAGAAGAATACGAGATAGTTATTTCATTTGAACCGGATAATAATCAAAGTATCAATGTGGTAGAAGCATACGGTGAAAACGGTGAAGAGCTAGAAGGGGATTTAGTTGTAAATACAGAAAATGGGAAAAACGTCGTGCAAAGACTATCAATCACAGTAGAGTAGGCGCGTAAATTGAAGCAAGTTCTGTAAAAGTTTGTTATACTTTAGTTATATTAAGAGTAAAATGGGAATAGATTGATATAACGTATAAAAAATGGGGATTCTAAGAAAGTGTGTAATCTTTCAAGGAATCCCTTTGACACAAACAAACTTAGGCTTAGTTTTTTAAGGAGGATTTACCAGCTTGAATGACGTGGCGAGATTAGAAAAAGAAGCAATGCATATGCTTAAAGAAACTAGTAGAACTTTCTATATACCTATAAAGATTTTGAAACCAACATTACGAAAAACGGTTGCATCAGCTTACCTTTGTATGCGAGCAATTGATGAAATAGAAGATCATGAAGAGCTGGACTCGGATTCAAAGCAATATTTATTACGTTCGACTAGTGAATTGTTAAAAGGGGACTTTAATAACGAATCATATAACCAATTAATTAAACCTCATGAATCCATTTTACCAGAGGTAACCAAGCGTTTAGGGGATTGGATCCATTTCTGTCCGAAAGATATTGTGGATAAAGTATTAGAATCAACTAGTATCATGGCGAGAGGAATGGCAGACTGGGTAGAGAAAAACTGGAATATTAAAACAAAAGAAGATTTAGATGACTATACATACTATGTTGCTGGACTTGTCGGTGTTATGCTTTCCGACATTTGGCGATGGTATGATAATACGGAAACAAATAAAGACTTGGCAATTGGCTATGGAAGAGGTCTTCAAGCTGTAAATGTATTGCGTAATGTAGATGAGGATAGAGAGCGCGGTGTACAGTTTTTCCCTGATAATTGGACAAGAGAAGATATGTTTGAATATGCATCTGCCAATCTAGCGAAAGCAGATGAATATATGAAGTCTATTAAGACGAAAAACATCATTCTATTCTGCAGAATACCACTTGCTTTAGCTAATCGAACCCTTCATGCGTTGAAAATGGGCAAGGAAAAAATATCTCGTCAAGAGGTAGAAGCAACCGTAGATGACATACTAAAAAATAGCTAGAAAACCACGGCATAATGGTCGTGGTTTTTTCTTTGTAAGAAAACAGATATTTGGTTTATGAAAAGTAAAATATTTTAAGTAGGATGCCTGCCAGTACACTTATCGCGAGAAATATACTGATAACACCACTAATACGAACCTGCCATAAATATGCCTCGGATGCTTCTTCTGCGTCCAATGTCTTCCATTTTTCTGAGTTTTCCCAACCAATCTCTGGCTTTAAGATAGCTAAAAGACCATAAACAATAAGAATTACAATGAGAGTAAGTAATAATACATATTCCATCCCAATCCCCCTCACTTATTATTACGAATTCAAGTGGTAATTGTTTCATAAAAAATAGAAAAAGAGACCATATGGCCTCTTACTTATTATAAGATAAATAATATAACTAATTCGTACTCTTACTAACGAGTGCTCGAAGTGCTAGGTAGATTATTGCGATAGCAAAGACAACAATGACAAGTCCACCTATTAGTTGAAGGATTTCCGCAATTTGCTCTGTAATGATGGTCGAAGTAGGTACGTTAGCAAGCGCAAATCCTGCTAAAATTGCTGCAATATATAGTCCTACAAGTCTATCCCACATACATATCCCTCCTTCCACTATAGGTTATGCAGAAGGAGGGGACATTGTTTATTACATTTGTCCTAGAAGCATTGGAAGGACGCAACACGATCTAGGTCAATGCCAAAGTATACCCAACGATTAAACTGCCATCTGAATCCGGCAACGGAATTTCTTCCGACAAATGTTGGATAGAACCAGAAGGCGTTACCGTTCTCTAACCAAATATAGGTAAATCGAAATAAGCAGCCTCTAATTGCTCCAGGGTCAATAGCAAATGTTTGAAATTGTGGTTGTTGTGGTATAAACGCCGGTGGCGGAGTAGTTGGAGCTCCTACTTGCCCTCCACCAGGTTGTCCGGGAAAACCTCCACCAGGGAATTGTCCTCCAGGCTGACCAGGGAATGGCCCACCTGGGAAGAATCCTCCAGTTTGCCCTCCTCCAGGAAACCCGCCAAAAAATTGTCCTAATAAATATCCAGGTAAATTAAATTGCCTCTCATCATCATATGGTGGCCAAAATTGATTCAACTCGTATTCCTCCTTAAAATGTCTTCCATTTAATATATGGGGAAAACAACTAGGATGGGAGTCTATTGGGGAAGAATGGGCTAATTACTATACATAAAAAGAAGCACTTAGTTTACTAAATGCTTCCTTCTTTTCATGAATTAACAAATAAAGACTAGAAAATTCTGGTTAGTCAAGCTAAGATTAATTAAAGACTGTCTTGACCGATAGAATAAAAGACGGTGCATTCGTTAACGAAGTCGATGATTGTTATGAAATTTTACTAGGAAAAAACGGGGGATAATGGTTTCATGAGTGTTCTCACTATACATAATTTGGAAAAACAAGAAAAGGATATGCTGCTATTTCCAGCTTTTGGAATTGAAATAGAGAAGGGACAAGTCGTTGTCATTCACTCTAATCTTAATATTAGAGTAGCTATATTAGAGATGTTAGCTGGTAAAGAGCCGATATTCAAAGGGGAAATAACGCTATTAGGGGAGAAAATCTATAAAAAAAAGAAGGAGACGGAGCTAAAGTTAGGAATATGCTTCTTTGAAGTGGGGCTTTACCCTAGATTAACGGTATTGGATCATATTAATTTTTATAAGCAGCTTTATGGTTCAGAGCTTTCCAATGAAACCATTCTAGATGTGGTACAGCTGGGGGTTGTAAAGAATAAAAAGATAAATCAGCTGACTTTTTCTGAAAAAAGACGGGTTCACTTTGCCCTTATCCTCATACAAGATTCAATTGCGTATATATTTGAAGAGCCAGATTTAAATGTTGATATGGAAACAAAACGAGTATTTCTAACTATTCTTGAGGAATTAAAAGAAAAGGACAAAGCGATACTTGTATTAACCAATAATATGGAAAGTGCTATTACGATGTCTAATGATGTATACCGATTAGGTCAATCGGGTTTAAGTAAAGTACAAATGGAAGATGGATCAGAGGCTAAAGATAAAGAAGAGGGTCAGGTTGCTCTTAATTTTAATAAAATTCCTACTAAGGTGAATGAGAAGATCATTCTCTTTGACCCACCTGAGATTGATTTTATTGAAAGTAATGATGGTCAATCCATTGTATTTATAAAAGGAGAATCATTCCCAAGTGTATTTACATTGAATGAATTAGAACAACGGTTAAAGCCGTTTGGATTTTTCCGTTGTCATCGTTCTTATATTGTGAACTTGCAAAAGGTGCGTGAGGTTATTACGTGGACAAGAAATAGTTATAGTTTAGTTTTAGATGATAAACCGAAGTCCTCCATTCCACTTTCGAAGGCAAAAATGGCCTTACTGAATGAAATGTTGGGCCTAAAATAAGCTCCATTCAATCCCAAATATGCTCTTTTCGCGGAAAAAATAGTGCAGAAACCCTTATTTTTCAATAATCTATGAGTACAAGAGAAAATAACTATCACGGAGGAGAAAAATGGAAAATATCATTCAAGTGAAAAATTTAGCCAAGATTTTTGGGAATCAAACGGCATTAGAAAATGTAAATTTTAATGTAGCAAAAGGGGAAACGTTTGGATTTTTGGGACCAAGTGGGTCTGGAAAAACTACAACGATAAAAATATTAACTGGTCAGCTACTGCAAACTTCTGGTGAAGCGGAAGTTTTTGGGGTAAAGAATTCTGCACTCAATAAAGGATCTTACCGGAAAAGAATAGGCGTTTTATCGGATAATAGTGGTTTATATCAAAGACTTTCGATAGAAGATAACATGAAGCTTTATTGTGAATTATATGATGTTCCGAAAAAAAGAATGGATGAAGTGTTAGATCTAGTTAACCTTCTAGAAGAAAAGAAGAAAAATGTTTCCAAGCTATCCAAAGGGATGACCCAGCGCGTACTTTTAGCAAGAACATTATTACACGAACCAGAATTGTTATTCTTAGATGAGCCGACTTCTGCATTAGATCCAGCAAACTCTAAGCAAATTCATGAAGGGTTACGTCGCTTAAATGAAAAGGGGATAACCATCTTCTTGACTACACATGACATGAGTGAAGCGGAAACCCTTTGTAATCGAGTGGCATTCTTAAATAAAGGAAAAATCCAACTATTAGATGAACCGAAAGCATTACGCAGGAAGTTTGCAGATGGAACCTTGATAGTGGAATTAAAGGATGGTAGGGTCCTTCAAGTTCCAGGTGGTGCAGAAGGGGCGGATGAGGTTTATAGCTACATGTCTAAGAATGAAATTGCTTCTATTCATTCCAATGAGCCAACATTAGGAGATATTTTCGTAGAGATTACTGGGAGGGAATTAGTATGACATTATCATGGAAACGAATTTATGCGATTTTTAACAAAGATTTAAAGGATCTATCTAAAAATATGTATGTTAGTTCTGTCCTTATCATGCCAATTGTCTTGGCCTTTCTATATAGTAATATGGGGGAAGTAACGATAGAGCTACATTACCTAGTTATTAACATGACGTTAGCATCCGTAACAGCGTTTATTCAGTGTGCGGTTATTGCGGAGGAAAAGGAAAAACATACATTGCGAGGACTCATGCTCTCGCCGGCTTCCTTAACAGAGATTCTTACTGGAAAAAGCTTAGTCAGCTTCTTTTTATCCATTATTGCGATTGTAGTATGTGCTATGATTACAGGCTATGAACCTACTAATCTACCGGTTATTGCTGTGGCGTTAGTTATTTCTATGTTATTTTATTTAGCGCTAGGAACGATTATGGGGCTATTATCTAGAACGGTTTTAGAAGCATCGGTTATTTTCTTACCAATTATTTTTCTGTTCGGTTTTGGTTCCCTGTTAGTACTGTTAGTGGAACAATACCCTGCATTATCGTTTATCGAGTACTTACCCAATATCCAATTAGTTGAAATCGCTTATGATGTAGAAGCAGGATTAGGATTTGGTGATGTATGGTTGAATTTAGTAATTCTACTAGCATGGGCTGTCGTTCTCTCGCTTTTAACTGCCTTTGTTTATAAGAAGAAGGAAATGGATTAAAGTGTTAGGGGTTTAATCCTTTTAGGAAGAGAAGATTAGCTCATACCCTAAAGCTGCACAGGAATCCTTTTTTATAGACTGCTGGTTAGCGAGGGCTACTATTAAAGTTCTGAGTAGCCCTGCTCCTAGTAGTCTTTTTACGTATGCTACTTACAAAGTGGCGATATAGAGTCTCCTGGAGTTAATTCCAATAAGAAGCTTAACTTGTCTTAGTTTTACTGTAATTCCTTATCTAAGAACGCATAAAAATCTACCCATTCTTCCATTACCTTCGAAGTTGGCTTCCCTAATCCATGTCCAGCTTTAGCCTCTAGACGTAAGATAATGGTAGAATCTTTGTCTGCCTTTTCCATTAAGGTTGCTGCAAACTTTTTGGCATGTGCTGGTACAACACGGTCATCACTTTCGGCAGTGGCAATGAGAACCGGTGGATATTTAACACCCTCTTCAATATTATGAAGTGGTGAATATTTATAAAGGAATGGGAACTGCTCTGGATTATCTGCACTACCGTATTCTGGAATCCAATAGCGACCAATAGTAAATTTATGATAACGAAGCATATCAATTACAGGAACACGGCAAATAACAGCGCCATAAAGGTCTGGTCTTTGTACCATACATGCAGCAACTAATAATCCACCATTTGATCCACCCATAATAGATAGCTTTTCTTTTCGTGTATAGTTGTTTTCAATTAACCATTCACCAGCTGCAATAAAATCATCAAATACATTTTGCTTGTTTTCTAACATTCCAGCACGGTGCCATTCTTCTCCGTATTCTGTTCCTCCACGAAGATTGGCTACAGCGTAAATGCCGCCTTTTTCTAACCAGCGTAAGATAGCAGGATTAAAAGAAGGTGTCATATTGATGTTGAATCCACCATACCCGTATAAAATGACGGGATTATCACCATTTAATTCTATGTCCTTTCGATGTGTTAGGAACATTGGAACCTTTGTCCCATCCTTTGACGTATAGAATATTTGCTGCGTTTCAAAATCAGATGTATCGATTGGCAATGTTGATTCTGCAAAAACAGTAAGCTTCTCGGAATCAAGATTATACTGATAGACAACGGTTGGACTTAAGAAGGAGGTTACGCCAAAGTAAATCTCATTATCTTCTTTGCTACGTGAAATATCGGTCAAAGAGCCAAGGATTGGTAATGGGATGTCATTTTCGTAGGCTCCATCTAGATGATATACCTTTAATTGATGATGAGCATTATGCAATAATCCAATTACGAGCTTGTCATGAAGAGCAATAACAAAATCCATTACATCAGACTGTTCGGGTATTACTTCTTCCCAGTTAGAAGGGTCAGGATTATCCAAATCAATGGCAATGATTTTGCCATTTGGTGTGTTTAAATCTGTTTTAAAATAAAAGGTAGTATCTTTATTCGTCACATATTGATATTCAGCATCTGATTTATCTAATAGCCTAGTGAAAGGTTCATCAGAGTCAATTGGTCGTAAGTAGAAACGATTTTCTGTAGCTGTACCTAGGAATACATATAAACAGAGGTATTTATCATCATCACTAATAAAGGATGAAAACATAAGCTCTTTGTCTTCTGGCTGTTCATGTACTAATGGATCACTTGCTTGTTTATCCCCGATACGATGGAAGTAAACTTTATTATAATTACTTTCGTCCTCAGGTGCTACACTACCTGGTTCTGGAAAGCGGCTATAGAAGAATCCAGAGCTATCAGGAGACCATATAATACTAGTAAATTTAACATGTTGGATATGGTCCTCTAAATCAGTACCTGTCGCTAAATCCAAGACGCGAATCTCTTGCCAGTCACTTCCGTGGGTAGAGGTTGCGTAAGCTAAGTACTTGCCGTCTTTACTGAAGGCGTAATTCGTCATCGCGACAGTTCCGTCTTCACTTAGTTTATTAGGATCTAGCACGACTGTCTCCTTGTCAGCGTCTTTACGGAAAAGGATGGCTTGATTTTGTAGTCCATCGTTCTTTTGATAGTATAGCTTGTCCTTAATTTTCTTTGGTACAAAATATTTAGGAAAATTCCACAGTTCCTCTAATCTCTTTCTATCTGCATCGCGAGTATGGATTGGGGCAAAATAGTTGTTACATTGCTCTCCCATCCAGTTACTCCATTCCACTGTGTCACTAGAATTAGCATCCTCTAACCATCTATATGGGTCACTTACTTTTGTACCATGGTAATCTTCTATAATCGAATCTTTTTTTACTGTTATCATATTTGTCCCCCTTGTAATATATCTTCTTAAGTAATATTCGAGAAAGTTGGCTTAAATCCTTTTTATTATGGAAAAAACTTCGAGTATCGTAAATAAAAATAATCATATTAAGTATATACACGTTATATATAAATAAAGATATAATAAACAGTTTAAATTAAAAGTGTTGGAGGAGATAAGATGGGTTCTACTGAAGATGATCGCTTGTTTGCCATGTTATTGTACGTGTTAAGTTTTCCGTTTCCAGTGCTTGGTCCTTTATTAATTTGGCTAATTAAACGGGATAGTTCAGATTTTGTCGACTATCATGGGAAGGAGTATTTTAACTTTATTATTTCCTTTACGATTTACTCGATCGTTAGTAGTATTTTAATGATCATCTTAATTGGATTCTTGTTAATTGTGGTGGTTGGTATTGTGTGGTTTATCCTAACTATCATTGCTGCAGTTAAAGCATATCAAGGGGAGACATATCGTATTCCATTGGTTATTCGCTTTATTAATAATTAGTAAAGGGAGAAAACGTTCAAGCTCATTTGCTTGAACGTTTTCTCGTGTTACATGATAAGCTTTGCTACAATTTCTCCATCTACCATGATGCCTGTCTCTACAAAACCAACGGATTGATAGAGATGCCTTGCTACCTTATTTTCTGGACCATAAGAAATAAAAATAGCATTCGCTTCACCCTGAGGAAAAGTCTTCAGATATTCTATTGCTTTCTGGATTGCCCTTTTCCCATAACCTTTATTTTGGTAATGCGATCAATCATAAATCGCAGTATGCCATAGCAAGGGTCATCTCCATACTCATTTTCTTCAGAAGTATCGTAATACATCATGATAAACCCTATCATCTTCTCCTGATTATAAATTGCATACGTCATGGCTGGAAGCGTGTCATGTAGCAATGCAACATAGGACTGAGCAAGACTCTAAACATTAGTCGCTAGATACGCTTGCTGTTCCTCTGTAAGTTCTAACTGAATACATTCCTCAAAATTGTCCCAAGTGATTGAACGAAATTCCATTTTGTTTTTCCCTCCTATATGTTTAATGCCTGTTTTGAACGAAAATATAGGCGGGCCACGAATGGAATGTTAAGCATGTGTACGTTATCTCATAATATAGCTCCTTTTAATTAATTGATTTTTCTGTATACTATTATACCATAGAATAGTAGGGCTTAGCATCATTCTAACGAAAAATGAGGTGAAGTTTTGGTATTTCATAAAGTAATAGCGGGGAAAGGAACAGAACAATATAAGTTGATTCATAAAAGAACCGTTTTAAGAGGAGTTATTGTTGAAAGAAATAAGATTTTACTAATACATACGAATTCTAGGGGATTATAAATTTCCTGGTGGTGGTGTTGGAAAGTCAGAAATTCACATAGAGGGCTTGATTCGGGAAGTCAGAGAAGAGACTGGTTATGTACATTGTCAGGTTAAACGTAAAATTGGTACTGTTATCGAGCGCAAACTAGATAACGATAATGGGGAAGCCGTATTCCAAATGACTTCTCATTACTATCTATGTGATTTACTTCGAGATGATAAAGTGGCTCAGCAATTGGATGATTACGAGGCAGAACAAGCTTTTAGACTTAAGTGGGTAACCCTAGATAAAGCTATTAAGCAGAATGAAAGTTTGATGGTTTATTTGGATAAGAATGATTGGATAGTGAGGGAGACTCTTGTATTAAAGGAACTGAGGGAGATTCTTGAAGTAAAAAAGTAATGGAGCATAGCGGGCTCGAACGGCTGACCTTTGCACTGCCAGTGAACTTTGGTTAATAAAATGTGTTAATATGGTTTAAAATAGTGCTTTTTAAGGTAAATGATTATACAAAAATTACCTTTGGAAAAAATTTTTGTGAACTTTTGTGAACCTTTAAGGTATTGCACGTGGTCGTGAAATATGAAAAGCCGTTGCTTTAAGAGACAAAAATAAAGTAATTAAAATACTGTATTAATGGTTTCAAAGAGTTAAGTAAGAGCTCCCCAGTACTGTTAATTATAGCCACATTTATAAATTCTAAGTTCCTATTAGAACTAATTCTGTTTTTAAATTACTCGATATAAATTACCTTGTTAAGAACTCGTTTACGAATTCTTGGTAGTAACATGTCTTTAGTTACTAAATGAACATTGACTCCAATCAAATTTTCAATGATAAACTTAACTTTTAGAAACTCAAATCCAACTGCACTCTGAAATTCAATAAGTATATCAATGTCACTTTTTTTGGTGTCTCTTCATCTCTTGAAAATGATCCAAATATCCCTATCTTTATAAACAATATTTTTCCTTTAACGCTTCCTTTTTAGTTAGCGAATTTTCTATTACAAACATTTTATCAATCTTTTTAATTGATATTCCTAATTTAGTTTTCTTCTCTGATAAATACGACTGTCGAACTTTCCTAATATCTCAATTATAGACACTGATAACCACAAAAAGGGTTAAATGGTACATAGATATATATAAAGAAAAGACATTTCCAAAGAATTTTGGTGCTTTAATAGAAAATCCAGGCTTCCTTCCGAATAATACTGGTGTATAGTGCAAAATAAAAGTGCAGAGTATTGCAAGGGTATTTGGTGTTGCAACTTTACATTGAGAGGCGGGCATGATAACCTTCATTGGCAAAGCCAGCCCTTGCCACGGCTGGCTTCATGGCTTTGTCCTCATGCCCGCAGAGGCTCAATGTCAAGTTGCAACATTGTGTAATTGCAATTGCAATCTTGTGTATTTTCGTTTTGCAAAATACAACTGGTTTCCAGAATCTTGAATTTCTTGCTAAAATCCAAAGGGAATTATCAAAAGATGATATTGTAGATACTATTACTAGTCTAGGGTGAGGAAAAGCATTAAATATATGTGTAAAGCACTACTGGCTCGGGATGAAGCAGAGATTGGGAATAGCTTAAGCAATAATGGAGAAACCAAACATAATAATACTAGATGAGCCAACCAATAGTTTTGATAAAGAGGGAGTTGAAGATGTTTAAAAATTGTTGAAAGATTTAGGGAATCGAGGTAGGACTATACTAATGATTAGTTATTAAATTCAAGATATTTATTTTTTGTCTTAAAGAATACGTCAACCGCTATTTAAAATTGTGCATTTACTATTAATGAATTAATATTTCTAAAATTTCTTGGTGATTCATGTTATAATTAATTTACAGAATATTTATTCTTTATTAAAATTGTTTAGATTATGCATAGAAGCGTTAAAACTAATGGGCTAGAATATTTGCGTAACGTTAAATTAATCTTTCAAAGGAGGAAATTGTTTTGAAAAAGATAATATTAATCATTGTTTTATTAATCATAGTGGTTGGGTGTAGTCAACAGAAGAATGCTGTTAACTTCAATAAAAATTCTACACTTATAGTTGAAGAACGACTGGGAGATGAATTCTCTATTAATTATGAAGTAATAAACCAAATTCAAGACAAAGACATCGTACAGAGTATAATTGATATATTACGTAATGTTAAATGGGAGACAAATACAGATATATCTATGGAACATGAACCAGATTATAAATTGAATGAATTTTATCATATTTGGGTTACACCTAATGGTGATAAATTAGAAATTATAAATCGAGATAATAGTTATTATGTATCGCTATCAGAACAAACCTCATCAGATTTATTTAAGATAATTACAGGTGAAGATCTTTAATCATATACGGTTTTTGCTCATTCAAGTAGTTCTTGTAATTCAGGAAGTGAGTCAAGAGGATGGAAAGTACATTGTAATAATTATTCTAACGGTCATATCGGGGCACAATCCTACACATATAGATATTCATCTGATTTAAAGTCTGAGTATAAGTCTATTACAAGCACCGGAGTATCAAGATGGAACATGACAGGTGTAGTGAATATTACTTATTCTAGTAACTCCAACAACCTGATATTCCACCATAACGACCCAAATACCTCAGTAATAGCAAGAGTAAGCAGTAATGTTTTCAATAATCACAAATCTAGGTGGAACTTAAGTTATAATGATTCTAAAATGCCAAACTATGGTCTTACAGAAAGAAATGGAATTGCTACCCATGAAATTGGACATACTATTGGATTAGCAGACTTAGAAAATTCTAGTAATACTAATAAATTAATGTTTGGCACACAAGCCCGCACGGTAAACTTTCCTCAACTTGCTGATATCGAAGGAGCAAGAGAAGGGGTTAAATAATATAGTTAGTAGATTTGAATTTTGTATCCAATATTTATTGGCGATTCCATTAAACATAAACTAATAATATGGGTAATTACTATCGAAATATAAGCTCTTAAACTCTTCTTGGTCTAAAATGTATATGGATAAAATGGGAAGTCTATCATAGAAACAGCTGCGATATTTAACTTGCTAATACAATAGTTCTTACCTATAATCTGGAAGCTAAATTATTATCAGATTTAGAATCAAGAAGATTTGCTGTGGTGTTAAACATCCCGATAGATGAAGTGTTAACAGCACCAGTAATTAGAGAATATTTAAGTAAGATATAAAGGGGAGTGTACAAAAAGCGTGGTTCACTCGTTCTTTAATAAAAAACGAATGTAATGATCACCTGACTACTAAGGTAAGGGAATTTCCAAATAAATCTAGTCCTTAAAATTAAAGATCAAGATTTTGATTCATCATTCTTCTTTAATAATGAATTTAAGGAATTGTATACTAAAGTTAATGAGAGTAGAAAACATATAAGGGAAAGACGACAATTAACGTCATCTTTCTCTTACTTTAATTTAAGCTATTGTTCCAAACTATTTTTGAATTAATTTGATATTTGTGTCCTTCTCATAGAGTCTCGTAGATAGAAACATAGAAATAATAACGAATGTTAATATATCTATTGAATATCTAATGAAATAAAAAAATGTAAAATATATATAAAGGAATTATACTAGTTTAGGTATAAACAAACTGGACTATTAAAATACCCAGTCGATTGCAACGCTCTCCCAGCTGAGCTAATGCCCCAAACGTTCTAGTAATATTATAATCATTCCTTCGCCTTATTTCAATACTGTTAGATTACGAGTATAGTGAAAGGAAAAAGACACTTCTCGGATATTTCGTCTAATCAACGGATAGAATAAAGGAGAGGGAGTGTGTTTAATGAAAAGATTTCTAGTTATTATTGGTATCACCGTAATCCTTCTCATAACATTAGCTATCGTAAATAATGCAGATAATCGAAGTACTTCTTCTGCGAAGGATGCGCAGCAGGCAAGGCATCATCCTGTTGAAAAAAGTCTTGATCCACAAAGTTCGATATACCGATTCATTTCTGAAATACAAGAACAAGCGAAGGAAGGCAAACTACCCGGGGTATCCTTCATTGCTGGGGAGACACTATTGGATGATGTTACCGATCAATGGGGAGATCCCGCTGATTCAAGTCCTTCCGGTGAGACTGTATATATCGATTATCCAGATAAGAAAGTAGCCTTGGGCTATAGTGGGGATATTATATTCGATATCCGTTCCTTTGAAGATAGGCTCTCAGACGTACGCTTTGCTGATATTATCGATTCGTTAGGTGAAGCAGATGAACAACGTTATTATGAAGATGATCAAGTAGACCAAATAATTCTCGTGTATCAAGTAAACGATACATACCAACTAAAATGGGTGCTTCCAAGACCAATAGATAAGGAGGATAATCCAGCACTCCATCATATTTCCTTATCGATGGACCCTACTAAATTAACCAGTAATCAATCAAGCATATTAGAGACGTTGACTCTTGATGAAAAAATTGGCCAGATGATTATGGCTGGGATGGAGGGGACAACGCCAGAACCAGAAACAATACGTTTAATCGAAAATTATAAGGTTGGTGGCATTATATTCTTTCGTAAAAATTTAACTAGCTATTCGCAGTCTTTGCAGCTAGTGAATGGAATTAAACGAGCGAATTCGGGCAATCCAATTCCATTGTTTTTATCTGTCGATCAGGAGGGCGGCCGGGTAACTAGACTTCCAGGCCTTGAAGAGCTGCCTACTAATAAAGAGATTGGTTTACAGAATGATCCTAAATTGTCGTACCAAATAGGAAGTATATTAGCAGAAGCGTTACACGCATTTGGTATGAATATGAACTATGCTCCAGTAATCGATGTGAACAGCAATCCTAAAAATCCCGTAATTGGTGATCGTTCCTTTGGAGATAATCCAAGTTTAGTAAGTACCCTTGGCATTCAGACGATGAAGGGTATGGAAGCGAATGATATTATACCAGTAGTCAAGCATTTTCCAGGACATGGGGATACATCTGTTGATTCACATCTAGAACTTCCTCAAATAAATAAGAGTGTAGAGGCGTTACATGCATTAGAGCTCATCCCATTTATCGATGCGATTGATGAAGGCGTAGATGTCGTTATGGTTGCTCATATACTTTTTCCTTTACTAGACTCAGAATTTCCGTCATCAATGTCCAAAGCGATTATGACGGATCTACTAAGGGAGGAGCTACATTTTGATGGTGTTATTGTAACCGATGATATGAATATGGATGCAATAGTCGATCATTATGAACCGGGAGAGGCTGCTGTTCAATCTGTAAAAGCTGGAAGTGATGTGATTTTAATTAGTAAGGAATATGACGATATCGTTCGTTCGATTGAGGCGATTAAGTCTGCCGTTGAAAATGGTGAGATTAGTGAAGAACGAATAAATGAGAGTGTTCAAAGAATATTAGCTGTAAAGGGAAAATATCAGCTTACCGATGAGCAGGTAGCATATGATGACTTGGAACAGATTAATAAGAAAATTAGAGAAGAACTGCAATAGGGGCTTTCTGGTAAGTCCCTATTGTTAGTCCTCCCAATAAAATAGCGCGTCAAAAAGCTTATACGGTGGATCGGCGAGAATGGTTGGGATTTTTGCTTGAAAAGGAAGTGGTTCATTCAAATAGGTCTTATCTAAAATGGTGAAGTGGAACTTTTCTAAGACTCTTTTTATCTCGCTTTCTCCGAATATAGCTACCGGGGCAAGTCGATTAATATATACCCTAATTCCATCAATCCATAGCTCATAATCCTTTTGTTCTGAAGAGCTACCGTCCTTTTTATAGCAGAATACATCGACATAAGAAGCATAACCACTTCCATAGCTATCAAAGTTTGCCTCAATAGCTAGATTCTTAATTGCAGAGATTGATCCAACTACACTAGAAATATAGTCATTCACTGCCTCATGGTCATATTCCGCCAAGTTATATGGATGAAATTCACCAACCGGATTTCCCTTAATAATACTTTTCAATTCTTCATTTGTGAATGTGGACATAACTACCTCCTAAGTAAAAAAATCCTATCATACTTAAAACAATGTCCATACTAGTGATGTACTTTCATTATACCTTAAAAATGAGTGGGGATAGATTATGGTTGCATGTGGAATTGGAAAAGGAGAAAGGCACAACAGCCTTCCTCCTATTTTCATCATGGTGTCCATTCATTGTGCAATATTCCTACTAACTTCCATTCGTTGTTGTATGGTTCAAAGATTAACGTCAATTGAAGCCAGCTTAAATCATCTCCAGGTATCGTTTCATTGAATGAATACTGGACCATGTGGGCATCAGGGTATTTCCCTCGTATAATGTCGGTAAAAAACTCTGGACCACTTAGGTTTTGTTGATTGACAAAGATAGAATCTGGCTCTTGTTTGGTATAAACATAGTTATCCAAGTACTCGGCAGGTGACAGATCAATCGGTAAGCCGCTTGATCCATGGTCTCCCCAGTGATAAACCGTTTTATTCTGTAATAACCCAGGAATCTCATTAGCTTGGAAGATTACTGGTTCATGCTCTTCTGTCACTGGTGTTGAATTTAGCTGGAGGAATGGCGCAAGGACAACACCTTTTTCAGGGTGAACATGATTAGCGAGCTCAGTCATATTTCTTGTTGCAAGTAAATCAAATACGGTTTCTGCATGTTCAACAATACCAGGCTGCTTGTAAAGTAGCTCCAGTGATAAAATAGCTGTTTCTTCCTTTGGATAGGTTACGGTACCATCAAAAGAAAACCGGAGCTCATAATGATCTAAGCTATAGGATAGATAGCGTAATCCGTTTGCTTCATCCGTATAGGTGGAACTTGGCTGCCCTAATGCCGCTTCGATATCATTTACAGTTACATTATCACCAGGATTTAATTCATACCGGTATTTCGTATATAGATTTTCTCCGTCGGACTTAATAAATAAATGGTCCCCATAAACATCTGCCACACCATTATCTACCGTATATGATTCAAACGCTTCCCCGTACTGATTCGGGAAGATGGAAGAATCCGCTGGAAGCTGAATGGTCATTAAATTAGGCAATCTTCCTATCGAGGCATAAGAAAGTAAATCAGCCGATAGCATTTCTTCAAGCGTTGGAATCTCAGACGCCATCCATCCTTCATATTCATACCCTTCCACTAAATCAGCCCCATGTTGAATGAGCAGGTCTTTAATGGACTGATCATTAAATTTACTAGCCATCCATAGCACGGTCACATCACTATTAGATGTAACGGTTGTATTAGGATTAGCATTAGCTTCTAATAAAAGTTTCGCCATATCGGTCTGATGTCCATAAACTGCTAGAACTAGTGCGTTATAATCACGTGCATTGCGGTGTTCGATATTCGCTCCATGTTCGATAAGCAGGGAAGCGACTTCTGTACTAGTTGTCAATGTTAGTGGCGTGTCTTTATTTTCATCTAAACTATTTGGATCAGCTCCAGCAAGAAGTAATGACTCCACCACTGTATCTAGGTTTTCTTTCGCAGCAAGCTGTAGAGCACGATCTGGATTTGCTCCTTCTTGTATATGCTCTAAAATAGTGTCCCAATCTCGTTCGCTAGGTGCCTTTGCTAACTCTTGATCTAGTAATTCCTCTACATTTTTACTTTCCTCTGGCAGCTCTTCTGGTTCCTGTTCCGATTCTTCTACTACTAAATATTCATCGGTGTAGAAAACTTCTTTGAAATTTTGCCATTCTGCTTTATCCATCTCATACTGTTTACCATCTATCATAACCACATTGGAATCACTGAAATGAAAGGCTTCTAATAGCTGATTCTGGTTGTTGTATACCTCTAGTGTTTCAGCAAACTGAGTATCGCTGGCTGGAGTTTCTATTAGTTCCGTATCCTCCATCGTCTCGTAGAACAAGTTAATGATAGCTTGCTCTTCTGAGGTGTAGGTATTACCATTTAGCTCTCCACTAATTTTAGAAACCTCATCCTCTATAAAATTAGTTAATAATAAGGTGGACTGCTGTTCTTTCCCAAGGGTTCCATACAGTAATAGGCTGAATATAAATGCTGCTGCTAATGCACCGATTGTAGCGGCTATACCCTTATAATTTCTTTTTTTCTTCGGTTTAATATTCGCTGCCCTAGTATTTAAGATGGTTCTCTTTATCTGCATTTCTTTTTCTTTATTTAAGTTAGGCTTTGGCATCATACGTAAGTGTTCATCTAGCTGGTCTAGGTGATTTAGTTTCTTCATAAGAGAAACACCTCCTTAACTCTTCGTGTAAAGCTATTTTTGCCCGATGATGTGTCGACTTTACTTTACTTTCACTCCATTTCAATATATTGGCTGTTTCTTGTACAGAAAGTTCCTTTATTCCACGTAGAATAATCACATCTTGGTAATTAGGCTTTAAGAGTTGAATGCATTCATAGATAGCCTTTGTATCTTCATTTAAGTCTAGTATGGCTTCTGGAGAATTCTCTGTTTTAGGTTCATTGGCCTGATCAAGTGGCACGGTAGTAGCGTATTTTTTGGCCTTCTTTTTCCTAGTTTCATCAATGGCTAGATTTCGCGCGATACTAAATAGCCATGTTTTCGGTGTAGCATTTTCTTTAAAGCTCGTAAACCCCTTCAATGCTTTTATAAAGACTTCCTGCAGCAAGTCTTCAGCATCTCTTGGGCCGATCCTGTATAGTAAAAAATGATAGATATCATTTCCATACTGTTCAAACCAATCCGATATAATCTCATTATGCGACACAATCCATCACCTCCTGGTTTTCAATAAATTAGACGTAGAACAGAGAAATAAATTGCATTTTACTCGGATCTTTTTAAAAAATAGGCTAGCTAACGATTATCCTATTATTGATATAATGACGCTGTATTGCTATTTCATTGCAGTTATCTATATAATTGAAGAAGTATATAGCTTTACATAAGATTAGGGGGGATTACAATGCAGAACAATAAACATGATTTAAATAAAATTGCTAATCGAGAGGCATTAATAGGTGTTGGGTTAGCCGTCATTAATTTTATTTGGTGGTATGCTTTTGCATATGGTTTAGGAAGTAAGGACCCTGCGGAATATAAGTTTATTTTTGGTTTACCAGATTGGTTTTTTTATAGTTGTGTAGTGGGATTTATTGTAATGGTAGTTTTAGTCATCATTGTTGTCAAGGCATTCTTTGTAGAGGTTCCCTTCGAGGACGAAGATGAAGAGGGGGGTAATGAACGATGAATTTAGTTGCAATCATACCATTATTTATATTTTTAGTACTTATTTTTCTAATTGGGTTGTATGCTAGCCGATTTGTGCAGTCGTCTAATTCGTTTATGCAGGAGTATTTTCTAGGGGAGCGTAGTCTAGGAGGATTTGTCCTTGCGATGACAATGACAGCTACATATGGAAGTGCAAGTAGTTTTATTGGTGGACCAGGAACAGCCTATACACAAGGGCTTGGCTGGGTTCTACTTGCAATGTCCCAGGTTGTTACTGGATATTTTGTATTAATGGTATTAGGGAAAAAGTTTGCTATCGTAACGCGGAAATATAAAGCGATAACAATGGTAGATTTCTTAAAGGGACGTTATAAATCACCAGTTGTCGTCGTACTTTCGGCAATTAGTATTGTTGTCTTTTTATTCTCTGCAATGGCCGCACAGTGGATTGGTGGGGCTAGATTAATTGAGTCGTTAACCGGTATGTCGTACACCACAGCCTTATTTATCTTTGCGGTTTCCGTACTTGTTTACGTAACCATTGGAGGATTCCGTGCCGTGGCATTAACGGATGCCATACAAGGAAGCTTCATGTTTGTAGGGACGTTAATCCTGCTTATTGCAACCATCATTGCAGGTGGGGGCATTCCTAACATTATTGCGGATTTAACTGCTGAAAATCCAAATCTTATCTCTCCTTTTGGAGCAGAAGGAACCTTATCACCTGCCTATGTATCATCTTTTTGGATTTTAGTTGGTGTAGGGGTAGTGGCATTACCACAAATCGCTGTTAGAGCGATGTCGTATAAAAGTGCTAAATCGATGCACCGTGCTTTGATTATTGGCACAATTGTTGTAGGTTTCATCATGCTGAATATGCATTTAATTGGTGTATTTGCTAGAGCCATTCTTCCAGGGATAGAAATTGGAGATCAAGTAATGCCGTTAATTGCTTTAGAAACGATGCCAGCATGGTTAGCGGGAATTGTACTAGCCGCTCCAATGGCTGCCATTATGTCAACAGTAGATTCATTGCTTATTCTAGTTAGCTCTACGGTCATTAAAGATGTATATATAAATTATGTTAAACCAGATGCATCACAACAGACCGTTAAAAGGATGAGTCTATCGGTTACAGCGATACTAGGTGTTATTGTCTTTATAATGGCTCTTAATCCACCTGAGTTGATTATTTGGCTAAACCTATTTGCCTTCGGAGGGCTAGAGGCGGCGTTTATCTGGCCGATTGTTCTAGGTCTTTACTGGAAAAACGGAAATAAATATGGTGCGATTGCCTCCATTATTACTGGAGTAGGAATTTATTTGTTGTCCGATCTTTTACCAACACTATTACCATCGTACAGTGATACCTTCGAGGTCATATTCAAGCCTTTCGGTATCCATGCTGTAGTAGTCCCAGTTGTTGTGTCATTCTTTGCCTATGTCATTGTTAGCTTAATTACAAAGAAATCGATACCAAATGAATTAAAACCAACTTATTAAAAGGAATAGACCGGGGAGAGAGTAAAACTAAATGTAAGACTGAATGAAGTCTTTATTGGGTTTTCTTCAATATCCTTAACCCGGTCTTTTTCTAAAGGGAAAGAAGGTTTTGTAAATGAGAAGAATCATCCTATTCGATGGGGTTTGTAATTTTTGCAATTCTAGTGTCCAATTTATTATTAAAAGAGATACAAAAGGGAGCTACAAGTTTACCTCATTACAAAGTCACATTGGCCAAGAGCTATTAAAAGAGAATAAGATTCCAGATGAATTGGATAGCTTTATCTATTTAGAAGGAAATACAGTTTATTATAAATCGACGGCAGCATTGAAAGTATGTAAAGGGTTAAAGGGACCTTGGAAGTTCATGTATGCATTGATAGTCGTACCTAGACCGATAAGGGATTTAGTGTATGGAGTTATTGCTAAGAATCGCTATAAATGGTTCGGTAAACGAGAGGCGTGCATGATACCAACCCCTGAGCAGCGGGAACGTTTTTTAGATGGATAATTCAGCCTTGAGACGGAGCTTCACTACTTCATTAGTACGTTGTGTAATCTGCACCCTGTATTAAACTAGAGATAGTAAATCGTTCACAGGAGGATACGGGTATGGTTACGGATATTATCAGTAGGATATGGGGTAGTACGAAACAAACGGTTGTACAAGAGGAATCCATTGCTATTCACAAATTAAGTGACTTGATTATTTCGGTTGATTCGGCAGATGTGGAGGTTATTCCACATGAATCACCGTCAGTAGATATAAAGCTTGAGACCTTTGAAGGTGGGCCGGTTTTACAGACTACTAAAACAGATGACACATTAATGATTACAGCAAAAAGAGAACGACAGGGTATCGTTTTTCTATGGGGAAATGTAACGAAGTGTAAACTACAACTCCATATCCCTGTTGATATAGCAGATAATGTAGACATTACAGCGACATCAGGAAAAATAGCTTTAACCCACCTAATTGCCAATACAGTTCGAGTAATGGCAACCTCTGGTACCGTCAATCTAGCAAAGGTAACTGCTAGTAAGCTGACGTTAAATACAACATCAGGGAAAATAAGAGCGAAAGAATTAAAAACCGAGAAGCTATCCTTCGTAGCAAACTCTGGTATAGCAGAAATTCATTCATCTTATGGGAATATCTATGGGAGTGTTGGTTCAGGCAGTATACGGTTAACGGAAGCTAAGGGAGAAGAGTTAGAATTAAAAGCGGGTTCTGGAAAATTGATCCTAAGAGAAGTCTATATGAAGCAAGCTACGGTTCGTTCCAATTCCGGGATGATAGAAGCAAAAAACTTCTATGGCGAGACAACTAATGCCCATGTAGGTTCTGGAAAAATCAGCTTTCGTGACTTTAGTGGAGCGGTAAAGGCTAAAGCTTATTCAGGTAATATCATGTTATCTGTTTCGGAGAATGCTGGCTTAGATTTAAAAACTGGAAGTGGAAATATTCGCGTAGGGTTCCACGAATATGAACTAAATTCCGTATTTGATATTAAAACGGGGTCAGGTAGTATTGTTACGAATCTCCCTATGCAGGTAGAACAACGAGAGAAACATCATATAATAGGTAAATCTGGTCATGGAGATAATCTGGTTCGCATCCGTACTGGTTCTGGAAATGCAGAACTATACACAGAAAAATCATCAATTATGAATCCATAAAGGAAGAGAATTGTCTCTTTCTTTTTTTGATGGGGAAGATTTGTGCATGATTAGGTGGATAACTTAGTGCTAGTTATTCTCGTAACGATTCTTAGGAACTCTTGAAAATGTATGAGGGCTTGAATTCATTTGATATCCAATGATAGGAAACTTTTTCTAACTGGATATAATTTACTATGGTTGGTTTTTCCTTATAATAAAGTTCAAACTCGTTAATCTAGATAAAAGAGATTTAAACTATATTCCCCCTTAGACATTGATAAAGGAAATCTATTTTCTTGGATTTCCATTTGATATTCTGTATTAGAAGTTATTCTGTCCCAAGTTTCGTTTGTCAATTTGTATTCTTTATCCTTATAAATAAACTTAGTATTATTATTTATTGTAATTGCTTGAATTCGCCCTTCATCTACTAGGTCAATCACTACTTCAAAATTATTGTCGGATCTTTGTTTATCCATCACTTCAAAACTTCCAAAAGTAGAAGTAGTATAAAAGACTATATTAAACAAACCTATTACTATTGCCATAACTATTATTATATAAATATACTTTTTTTTCATCTAATCCCTCCCTTATTATTTCTTATGTAGTTCTCGGATTATGAACATCGTGATGCAAATAAGAAGAAGTGTATCAAAAGCCTTCTAAACAGAAGTGATAAAGATAATAAAGATGACGAGAAATCTTCTCATCATCTTTGTGTAACGTATAAAAGTCATAGCTTAAAGTCGTTCCTTAGCAAATTTCTCAAAGTAAACAAGGGATTCAGGGTTACTTAACGAACCTTTATTAGCTACCTTTTCCAGTGGCTGACCCATTAATATCTTTTTAACTGGTATCTCTAGTTTCTTCCCGTTTAATGTTTTTGGTATGTCTCGAACAGGAATGACCTCCGTTGGAACATGTCTTGGTGAGCACTGGGTTCGAATTTGATACTTAATGGCATCAATAATTTCCTCTGTCAGCTGTTGATGATCTGTCATGATGACAAATAATGGAACAAGAGAGTCGCCGTTTTCAAGTGGAATATCAACTATTAAACTATCCTTGATTTCTTTGATCTGGTCTACCGCGCGATAGATTTCACTTGTACCAATTCGTATCCCACCACGATTAATTGTAGCATCAGAGCGACCATATATGATACATGTACCTCGCTCCGTAATTTTAATATAGTCACCATGTCGCCAAATTCCTGGATACATATCAAAATAGCTATGATGCATCCTACTACCATCTTCATCATTCCAGAAGTAGATTGGCATAGCCGGGAAAGGCTCCGTTAAAACCAATTCCCCAACTTCATTTATCTTCGGATTACCATCATCATCGAAGCTTTCGATTTTAGCCCCTAGCCCCAGGCATTGTAATTCCCCAGCATAGACAGGTAGTATTGGTACACCTAAAATAAAGGCTGTACATACATCGGTTCCACCACTAATCGAAGCGATGGATAGATCTGCTTTAACGTGATCATAGCACCATTTAAACCCTTCTGGTGGAAGTGGAGAACCTGTGGAACTAATCGTCTTCAAATGACTTAAATCAAATTCCTCTAAAGGAGAGAAACCCTCTTTCATACATGCTGTAATATAGCTTGCAGATGTTCCGAATATCGTCATTTTCGTTTCTTCTGCTAACTTCCATAGCATTCGTTTATCTGGATAAGTAGGATTTCCATCATAAAGGATAATTGTACTTCCAGTTAATAATCCGCTCACTAAATAGTTCCACATCATCCAACCAGTCGTGGTAAACCAGAAGAAACGGTCCTCTTCATGTAAGTCTGTATGGAATGTCAGTGCTTTTAGGTGCTCGATTAATATACCACCTTGGCTGTGAACGATTGGCTTTGGCTTGCCTGTCGTTCCGGAAGAAAATAATATCCAAAGCGGATCATTGAACTCTACATCATGATATATTAACTCCTGCCCTGTATAATGGGTTGCATCATTCCACAATGTAACGGACAGTAAATCTGAAAATGGCTCTGTTGTATGGAGATATGGTATGGCAATCGTTGCTTTTAAAGTAGGGAGTTCAGCCTGTACTTCCTTCACAACGTCCATTCGATTAAATGCTTTTCCACCATAACGGTAACCATCTACAGTAATCATGACCTTTGGTTCAATTTGTTTAAATCGGTCAATGACACTTTGTTTACCGAAATCGGGTGAAGCACTTGACCAAACCGCACCAAGGCTTACTGTTGCTAGTAGGGAAACGATTGATTCATATATGTTTGGAATATACCCTACAACGCGGTCACCTTGTTTGACACCAAGATTGATTAATGTTTGTTGTAGTGCTGCTGTATCTTCATATAGCTTTTCCCATGTTACCTCATCACGGTTAGGCCGTACTTCTGATGTATGAATAATAGCGGTTTTATCCTTCTTATAATTACGAAAGATATGCTTTGCATAATTAATAGAAGCACCTTTAAACCACTTAGCACCAGGCATGTCATGGGAAGATAGTACATGATGATACGGCGTAGACGATTGGATACGAAAGTACTCCCAGATGGTTTCCCAAAATTCTTCTATATGTTCAACGGACCATTCCCAAAGGGATGTATAGTCCGCCATTGAAAAGCCTTTATTCTCGTTCAGCCAGTTCATATAGGTAATAATATTGGCTTGGTCGATACGTTCTTTCGTTGGCTTCCAAAGTAACGTACCTTCTTGAACTTGTTTCATGTAAATCCTCCCCCGATTTTCATAACTACTTTCATTATATGAAAACGGTTTCTATGTGTAAAGAATGGACCAGTTATGGTACAAACATAGAGAAGAGGCTGGTACGAAACTATTTCTAACATAGGATAAACCGAACATGAAAGTTAGTGCATCAGACCCGCCCTGGAAATATACTACGCGTTCACTTCCAGTACAGGGGTGACATCTGCTCGAAAAGACCATCGCAGTGTCTACCTTGCCGCCGGGCGGCTGGTGAGCCTCCTCAGAGCTAAAGCTCTTCCGGTCTCAGGCAGTGCCCTTTCCTCCCACAGGAGTCTCTGTATATTTCTGGGTAATGATAGTGATGGTTCGATTTTTATTCCCTTTGTTTTAGTTTTGTCCCGACCTCTGTATTTAAAAGAAAATCTCTATCTAGCAGTTAATATTGCAATCCCAAATTACCCAGATGTCTTGGTGTGAAATTTCACGTTACCAGACGGGGTAGGGATTGTCTTAATTTCCTGCTAGTATATCCGCAAATTCCTTAACGTAAGGTGGTAAATCTGGTGGACGGCGACTTGATATAATATGTCCATCCACGATAACGGCTTCATCATACCATGTGGCACCAGCATTTGTCATATCGTCCTTGATGCCAGGAGTACTTGTAACCTTTATACCTTGAAGAATGTTGGCTGAAATTAACACCCATCCTGCATGACAAATTTGCCCAATAGGTTTCTTTGCCTCATCCATCTCTTTTACAAACTGTAGAACCTCAGGGTAGCGTCTTAACTTGTCTGGAGCCCATCCACCGGGGACTAAGATGGCATCATAGTCATCTGTCTTTATATCGTGAAATGCGTAATCTGATTCTGCTGGAACACCATATTTGCCTATATATTTTTTCTTCGCTTCTTTTCCTACTAGATGAACAGTTGCCCCTTCTTCCTGTAAACGTAACACAGGATACCAAAGCTCTAAATCTTCAAAATCATCTTCAATAAGAGCAATAACCTTCTTATTTTCTAACCGCATCAAAACACCTCCATGATTAGTTTAACAGAAAAAAGAGCATTATATGTACTTATATGAAATAGAAAAACCACAGATGCGTCTGTGGTTTTACACCGGCCGTTCTCCAAACTTAGCAAATGTATTTTCATCTTCTACTAATCCACATGAACCACATTGGATTCGGTATTTTGGTCCGTTATACACAGTATGAAATGGCTCGACTTCACTAGTTGAATAATCGTTTATTACCGCACCAGTTTGCGGGTCTAATTTAACCGGTTTTGCTATTTGTTCAATGATATTAAAGCGTGAACGATTGGTTTTGCAATTGGGGCATCGATATTTTTGTGCCATCTTTCACACCCCCATTGTTAGTATGAAACCAACATGCTTTTTTATACGAGGAGGGGAAAGCTAAAAAAATCGTTTTAGCTTAGATAGAAAACCAATCTTTTCCTTTTCAGCTGTATCTTCTTCAGAAGGGGTATCTTCATTATTTTCATTCATAAAAATTTCTTCTTTATCTATGGCATAGTCATAGGTTAGAACAGCACCAATATCAGTTTCTACTGCTTCGTTATTGATGACCGTATAAGAAATATTATATTTAGTTGCTAATTCCTTCTCAGCTTTAAGAAATCTGGATGCAATTTTTCCATTAAATAGTAGCTTGGCATCGGGATTATGTTTCATATTTTCTTCTAGGATTTGTATCCCTTTATCCGTCATTACCTGACCAATTGTTAAGGCGATGACAATTCGCTCCCGTAATGTACCAAGGAAATAATCTCTTTCTTCCTGCTTGGGTAATCGAGTACCATATATACCTTCTGTAAGATAGTCCTCAACGTTTTTCTTACTCATTTTGAATACCTCGCTTTTCATCCTAATTGTAAATGAGAACAGGCACTGCTGGCAAAGAAAAGAGGAGTTTTTCACTAAGTTGTAGAATTTGTAAGAGGGAGGGAGCGCATCATGCAGGAAATACTGCTTGGCGTAATAATTATATCAACTATGTTATATCTTATCTGGCTATTTACTTTCAAAACAAGCTAGTTAAATACATATTAAAGCCTACATTAGCAGGTTATGTAGTGATGCGTACTTACTTTGGTGCACCATTATTATGTGCTATAAGTATAGGTGGCCTAGTGTAAGGCCACCTATTTATTTTTCCTTTGCACGTCTGTCAGCGGCTCTACTTCTCGCTTGAGCTACTTTATCATCGTGATCGGCAAATTCCTCTGAATACTCTACATCAATACCATCAGATAATTGATTTTTCGGAGTCTGAGCAAAGAAGTTCTTACCTGTTGCTCTATTATGGTCACCACGTCCCATAACGTTCACCTCTTTCTGGAGTATTCATGTCATAGTATGAACGAAAACGGCAAATAAAAACGAGTAATCAAAAGGAAAAAATTCCTAATGATTACTCGTTTGTTTATTTTTCTAATGAAGGCTCTCTTGGATCAATTGGTTTCTCTGGTTGTTCTTCTAGTTGGAAAGGAACAATACCAGTTTCATTTCCATAACGATATTGAGTCGGATCAACAGGTGTCCAATCTTCATTTGGTGTATAGAAGCGTAATAAGTCACCATTTAACAATTTATCGGAGAGCTCAAGCTCACGAAGAGCCTCATCTCTTACTTGAATCATTTCTTCCGTAGGCTCGATTTCCTCACCAGTGTCATTATCATAGAAAGTACCAGAAACAACACTGTATTCCGGAGTAATTAAATCACCATTACGGAATGGAACGAATTCCTTATGGCCATCAGAGAATAGATCTGTTCCAAATTGGATATAATCTTGTGCATCAATTCCTACTAAGTGTAATAAAGTTGGCATTACATCGATTAATCCACCATATTTGTGAACAGTTCCCATTCCTTCAACACCAGGAATTTTTATAATGAATGGAACTCGTTGTAATTGAGCATTTTTAAATGGTGTAATTTCTTCACCAGTAATTTCTTTCATTGCACGATTATGGTTTTGAGAAATACCATAGTGATCTCCATATAGGAAAATCACAGAATCCTCATATAGACCAGCTTCTTTTAAATCATTAAAGAATTGCTCTAACGATTCATCAAGATAACGAGCGGTTTGGAAATACGTATCAACAGATTTATCTCCAGTTTCCGCAGGTGCAAGTGAAGCTTCTTCATCATCTATAATATACGGATGATGGTTTGTTAAAGTCATCATATGTGCATAAAATGGCTGATCTAATGACTTCAACATTGGCATAGATTGTTCGAAGAAAGGCTTATCCTTTAGGCCATAGTTGATAACATTTTCTTCGCTCATGTCATAATAACTAGCATCGAAATATACATCTACACCAAATTGTTTATAAATTTCATCACGATTCCAGAATGATTTATAATCACCATGGAAATTGGCTGAAGTATAATCTTGATGTTGGTTCAGTATCGCAGTTAATGATTGGTACGTGTTAGTACCTCTAGTTACGAATGCAGATCCTTGTGGTAACCCATAAATAGAGTTGTCCGTAATTAGCTCTGCATCAGCTGTTTTACCTTGTTCGGTTTGATGGAATATATTATCAAAATACGTAAAGTCTTGTTCAGGATCATTTACTAATGAATTTAGGAAAGGAGTAACTTCTTCCCCATGTAATTCATAATTGATTAAGAACGTTTGGAATGACTCTAAGTGAATTTTAATAATGTTCTTACCTTTAGCAACACCAAATAATTCTGGATTTGGCTCTGCATATTTATTCTTCGTATAGTTTTCAACTTCTGTAATATCATCACTATCCGCAAGTACTCGTTGTGATGATGATTTAATATTTTGTGCTGCATCATAAATTGCAAAGTTATAAAGTCCTATATACTTTACAATATAGTTGCGGTCAAATGTCCTTTTTAGTAGTTCTGGTCGATCTGCTTCAGCAAGACCTAAATTCAATGAAAATGCAATTAGTCCTATAATAAGCACCAGTATAGGCTTCTTACGACTAATTCTTTCTGTGCTCCAGCCTTTTTTAAACCAAATAAATAAGGCGATAAGGATTATTAGATCAAGTACAAAGAATATGTCTGTCCATTGTACAAGACTTACAATACTGCTTCCTAAACTTCCGAAGTTGCTTGTTTGTGTTAAGGTTGGAAGTGTAATGTAGTCGTTATTAAAACGATAGTACACGACATTGGCATATAATAGTATGGTCATTAATGTATCAACTACAATAATCCATAATCCTACCCGTTTTCCTTTAGCAAATAATGCTATTCCTAGGAAAATGAGGGCTGAGCTCAGCGGGTTAAAGAAAAGTAAAAATTCTTGTGTCCCATTTTTTATATCTAGGTTGAATTCAGTTAAGTAAATCAGATACGATTTTAACCAGATTAGTAACACGGCTACAAAAAAGAAGGACATTTTTGATGTTAATAGTTTTTTCATCTTATTTCCCCCATCTTTTTTTGCTTCAACTGATAGATTTCTTTTTGTGATGAAATCTAAAATAAAGTTATCAAGTTATGATTTTAACTCAAATTAATCTATGAATCAAGTGAATTTCCAAAATTTACTATTGGGAAAGTATGGTGAAGGCTTGTCCATATTGCGCTCAGACATTATTGATTGTATTCAATTAAATAGAAACTATGATAGAATAATATTTGCTTGTTTGTTATAGAAAGGACACAAAACGATGAAACAACAACATAGAACCGTATTAAAAGAATATGTACTTGTTTTAATTGGTGCTACATTAGTCGCGTTATCGTATAATGTATTTTTATTACCATCAAAATTGGCTGCTGGTGGTATTTCTGGGATTAGTACTGTTTTATATGAATTATTTGGATTTAGTCCAGCAATGACGCAATTTGTGATAAATATACCAATATTTATCATTGGTTGGTTAGTCTTAGGAAAGGACTTTGGTGGGAAAACCTTACTTGGGACTTTTTGGGTGCCATTTATAATTGGTTTAACGGCAAATACACCAATCACCATTACCAATCCGATTCTAGGTGCCATTTATGGTGGAATTGTATTAGGAATCGGACTAGGTATTGTTTATATTGGAAAAGGTTCGACAGGTGGAACTGCCTCAATAGCACAAATCCTGAAGAAATTCACAGGAAAATCCAGTGGTTATACACAGTTAATTGTTGATGGAGTGGTAGTGTTATCTTCTATATTTGTCTTTAGTTTAGAACTGACACTTTTTGCACTAATGGCTATTTATATTTCGAGTAAAACAATCGATTTTGTTCAACTGCGAACCTCTGCTACTAAGTTAATTGTCATTATTACAGAAGAGGAAGAAAAGGTTCAGGAATTGATACGAACCGGTATCGATCGTGGCTTAACAAAGGTAAGGTCTGTTGGAGGCTACTCCAATATGGATAAGACATTAATATTATGTGTAGCCGAGCAGCAAGAGGCTGTAAAATTAAAAGGGATGCTTCAGCAAGAAATTCCGACATCATTCGTCATTTTCCTAAATGCATCCGAAATATTAGGAAGAGGATTCTCGATAGATAAATACTATGGGCAAAAGCTGTAACGATAAAGAGACTGGGACATAACTAAAAGAATTAAATGTAAAACCGAATGATACAGGATACTAGCTCCGGAAATATACGTAGACTCCTGCGGGAGGAAAGGCATCGGTGAGACCCCGCAGTGCGAAGCACGAGGAGGCTCACCAGCCGCCCGGCGGCAAGGTAGACACTGCGATGGTTTTATCGAGCAGATGTCGCCCCTGTACTGGAAGTGAAAGCGAAGTATATTTCCGGAGCGTGGTCATTGCTCATCATTCGGTTTTTCCTTTAAGATAAATTCTTTTGTCCCAGCTTCTTTTTATTATTCCGCTAATTTTTATTCCATCTTAATGTATAGAATCATTCAAAAGCAAAAGGATGCCCGTAATGAGCATCCTTTAATAGATAGCACCCCAAATTAATGAGGCATGGTTCCTTGAATAGGAGCAAAGCTGTTTATATAGTTTTGCATGTCCTCTTGCTTTAACTGTGGTACTTGATAATATTGATGTTTATTTTGATATAGGAACACTTCATATGCCATCTCAATCATATTTGGAACACTATCGGCAAATACTCTTCTTAAGACAGGGTTAGTGGTTTCTAGAGCTGCCATTGTAAAGGCAGATGCATTTGACTTTAGAACTCCCATCAGAAAGCCAGTCACACATTCATCATTAATCTCTTGAGGAGACTGTGCAGGTTTTTTCGGTTGTGATGGTGTCATTCCATACAACACATCATTACTCTCAGCCATATTGTACGTTTGCGTTTTAACGGTGGGCTCATTTCCTGTTTTAAGTGTTTCTACCACAGTATTATATAACTGCGTTAGGAATGTTTTATGTTGGTTCATCATGGATTTCAGCTGCGGATCCTGTGCATATTGCTCATAAATCATATATTGCTCCATACCACCAACTAAACCACCGATGGCTTCATGTGCATCAAAAAGCTCGTGACCACCATGGCTTACTTCTGCAGGCATTTGTGAAGTGCCAGTTAATTGTTGGTTTTGCATTTGGTTATTCATGTTCATATTCAAATTAATAACCTCCTTAAGAAGAATCAGGTTTATTATTATCTGTTTCACTGGAAATATCCTAGCCATAAATTAGCTAAAATGCGTTTGATTGGCATTCTTTTTTTGAGAGATATGGAGAACACTAAAAAGAAGAAAACGATTGCGAAGAACATGAATTTATTTAGAATACGTGCTACGATGATGGTAGTTAGAATAGGGGGGATTAATCATGCAAGGAAGATTACCAATTCGTCTTCATGATCGAATTCACTTAATTGATGGGTTTGATATGGGAATACCGTCTCGAACAGGTACGTATGTATTGGATGAAGAAGAATTAACTATTATTGAAACAGGACCAAGTCCGTCCATTAAGTATATTAAGCGTGGCTTAGAGGATTTAGGTCACACATTAAGTGAAGTGAAATACATAATTGTTACGCATATTCATTTGGACCATGCAGGTGGTGTAGGTGTACTACTGAAATTATGTCCAAATGCGAAGGTAATTGTCCATCCGCGCGGTAAAAGGCATTTAATTGATCCAAAAAGGTTAACTAGTGGTGCTAGAGCAATTTATGGAGATAGTTTTGCCGAATTCTTTGATCCTGTTGAACCAGTCCCAGAAGAAGCAATCATAGAAAAGAGTGAAGGAGATACACTACCAATAGGACCAAATTGTACATTGCAATTTTTAGATACACCCGGTCATTCACGACACCATATTAGTATTTATGACCCTGTAAGTAATGGGTTATTCACAGGAGATACTGCTGGGGTAAAATATGAACAGCTGGATCCATTAGGGATTGATTTTTTCTTACCTTCCACATCACCAAATCATTTTGACCCGACAGCCATGCACGAGTCCATTGATCGCTTTATGGAAATGAATGTAGACTTTATTTACTTTGGGCATTTTGGTGCGACATTGAAAACTACTGCAGCATTGCATCAGGTGTCAGAGTGGTTAGATATTTTTGTAGAGGAAGGCGAGAAAGTTTTTAAAGAAGGTAAAGGCTATGATGTATTATCTGGACGACTGTTTACACGTGTAAAAGAGCACCTTAAGGAACTTGGTGTGCCTGATGATCATCCTGTTTATATAGTAATCAATCTGGATATGCAGGTTAGTGCATTGGGAATTATTGATTACTTCCAAAAGTTAAAGCAATAAGAATTAGGTGTATAACGCACTCCGGAAATATACGTAAGGTAACGGAAGATTAGCTTTTGTATATTTCCGGGGTGTAATAGCTATGAATGGTAAAGTTTTACTTCCGTTCTTTTTATTTGATACCTATTATTCCCTATTTGCTGTTAGATTTTGATTTCCAATATAATTGGACAATGATCGCTACCTAGGATAGCGGAATGTGCATTAGAGTCAATCAAGTTGTCCTTCAGCCTTTCGGAGACAATAAAATAATCAATTCTCCAGCCAATATTCCTCTCGCGCACCGTTTTCATATAGCTCCACCAAGTGTAAATACCTTCCTCATCGGGATAGAAATGGCGAAGCGTATCAATGAAACCTGCATTCAGAAAGCGTGTCATCTTTTCTCTTTCTTCATCCGTAAATCCGGAATTACCATAGTTTGTTTTGTAATTACGAATATCGATCTCTTGATGGGCAACATTCAGGTCTCCACATAATATAACGGGTTTAATTTTATCGTGTTCCATTATATGTTGAAACAAAGCATCCTCCCATTCTAATCGAACATCCAATCGAGCTAAATCACGCTGTGAATTAGGGGTATAAACATTGATTAAAAAGAAATCCGCAAACTCCATCGTAATAATACGACCTTCTGGTTGTGTATCTTCTTCCCCGATTCCGTATTTCACCGATAGAGGCTTCTGTTTCGTAAATACAGCAGTACCAGAATAGCCTTTGCGTTCTGCATAGTTCCAATATTGAAAGTAGCCATCTAGCTCTAACTTAATTTGCCCCTCTTGTAGCTTCGTTTCTTGAACACAAAAAATATCAGCATCTATTTCATTAAAGTAATCTAAAAAACCTTTGCGAACACAGGCACGCAATCCATTAACATTCCATGATACTAATCGCATAATATCTCCTCGTAATTTCTTTGTTTTGTAGGGTGGTTGTTTTTTTAGCTCGAAACAAAGTAAGCTAGTCCTCAGTAGAAACAACCTTTTTAGTTTGTACTCATCATATCACCTTCAGCAGAAATGTTCATGAAAGGCGTCTTTGGGAAAACTATTTTTTAAATAAGGTTGACTCTATTGGTGTATTAATCGTATAATACACTTGAGTGGTGTATTAAGCCCTTAATACATGTTTTTTTTGCCAAGTGTGTATTAAGGGGTTAATACAGTAAGGGAACAGTTACCAAGTAAATATAGGAGTTGTAGCTATGAATATAAAGTTTAACAACCGAGATCCTGTCTATGTTCAGGTAATTCGACATTTTAAGGAGCAAATTGCTACCGGTATTTTTGAACCTGGTCAGGAGATTCCATCTCGACGTGAACTAGCAAATCAAATGAAAATTAATCCTAATACAGCGCAAAGGGCGTATAAGGAAATGGAGGAACAAGGGTTGATATTTACGGAGAGAAATTTACCAAGTCGTATTACGAATAATGCAGATGTGATTAAAGCAGTTAGAGAGGAATTGATTCTAGAAGCAGTCCATTCATTTATTGCTTCTGTACAAACGATTAATGTACCACTTGATGAAGTGCTTCATCTAGTGAAGGAAAATTACGAAAAGAGATTGGAAGAACAGGAGGGAGAAGCATGATTGAGATAAAGGGTATTACCAAAAAGTTTGGTAGAAAACCGGTGTTAAAAGGGGTTAGCTTTGCTGCAAATAAAGGTGAGATTACGTGTTTAATTGGAATAAATGGTGTCGGAAAAACGACTATCTTAAATGCGATTATGAATCTAACACCTATTAATAGTGGTGAAATACTAATTGATGGTGAGAAGCTTCACAAAGGTAGCTTTGAAAAGGTGACCTTTATTCCAGATGCAATTACTATGCCTCCTAACATGAAAATTTCCGATGCGATGACATTTATGGCGGATTTTTATCAGTCATGGAATCAAAAGCGAGCAGAGGATTTGCTAACCTTCTTTAAGTTGGACGCGAATGACCGCATTTCTTCTCTGTCAAAAGGGAATACAGCTAAAGTGAATATGCTACTTGGTCTTGCATTGGATGTTGATTATCTATTAATGGATGAGCCATTTTCGGGGATTGACATATTTAGTAGAGAACAAATTGCCAATGTTTTTACTAGCCATCTAGTAGAGGACAGAGGCGTCATTATAACAACACATGAAATCAATGATATTGAACACTTAATCGACAAGGCAGTTATTTTAAATGAGGGAGTTGTCTTACGAGAGTTCAATGCGGAAGAAGTACGAGAAATAGAAGGAAAATCGATAATCGATGTAATGAGAGAGGTGTACCAGCCATGATGCGCTATTTAAAATTGACTAACTTTGAACTGAATCGCTTCTTCAAAATATATGTAGTGTTAATTGGAATTACGCTCATTATGCAGCTAATAGGTGTAGTGTTTATCTCGAATAATTATATAGGTGATATAGAGAAGCTTATTTCAGAAGGTAACTCTGTAGAACAGGCTTTAATGGGGTGGGGGATTTTCTCTTTTAGTATAATCTCAAGGTCATTATGGTTTACAGCACCTATCTCATTATGTGTTGTTACCTTGCTAATCTATGTGTTTTTCATATGGTATCGGGATTGGTTCGGAAAAAACACATTTGCCTACCGATTACTAATGTTACCGACAGCTAGAATTAATGTATTTTTTGCAAAGGCAACTGCCATCTTTTTAATGGTACTTGGGCTCGTTGCTATTCAGCTTATTTTCATCATGATAGAAAATGAAGTAATGAAGCTAATTGTCCCAAGTCAGTTGAGGGAAGATCTCACACTAAATGAAATACTATACGGCTTTGATTCTTTACGAGTGCTATATCCCACTTCGTTTATCCAGTTCTTCATTCATTATGGAATTGGATTGATGACGGTATTGGTTGCATTTACTGGTGTGCTATTTGAAAGGTGTTTTCGTTGGAAGGGAATTATATTAGGTGTGGTTTTTGCGGTTCTTTCATTCTTTGTATTTATATCTCCATTATTGATTCAAGAGTTTTTAGTGGAGGGATTCTTCTATCCAACTGAAATATTCATTCTAATGGTAGTAGCAGCTCTAATTGTAACTAGCGGTGCCATTTGGATGAGTCATTACTTGTTAAATAAGAAGATAAGGGTGTGACGAAATGATATTGAAACGATTTTGGAAGCTTATAGCGCTAAGTCTCGTGATTATTATAGTACTTGTAACGTACTTTATTTATACATCATTAGTGGTTGCCAAACAATTTCCTGAATTAACACTGAAGACAATTGACGGGGATAAATCAGTCATGAACGACGTCTTACTAGTAGGGGAATATGATGGAAAAAGTAATTATAGTACTGTCACGGTCAGTACAGAAGGATCTGTTTATCGAGGGCAAATGTCCTTCTTTGAGAATTTAGAATCCCCCTTTGCCATCAATAATGCGACTAAGTTAAAGGAAAAGTATCGGAACTTTATGAGAGGGAAATGGATTTATACAGGAAATTTCTTTGAAAATGACGAATTTGTCGCTTATGTCACGGTTAAGTCAACATCATCGAGATTACACTACGAGGATGCTGAGAACTATTTTTACGTAGATGTTTTAAACAAGGAGACCAACAAGTCTAATTCATTTGAAATAAAGATACCTGGTCAAGGGCTTTATTACGATATCGTAGTGTCAGATGTTCAATTAGTTAATGGAGAATTAAAAGTATTAACAGAGTCTAATCATTATGGAAATGCTGGTCGTTATGTTCGTGAGTTAATGGTATACACGATTGATATTTCCTCTCATAAGATTAGTGCAGATGATCCCCTGCTAGTAAGTGAGAGCGTTGAAGATGCTAATAACTGGGAGGATATTATGTTCTTAAATGACTCAGAAGATATTTCAGAGCAGAAATTCTACTTCTTGCAAAAGGATCAGAACCGACGAGAAGTAGAGGGTACTGAACTGGAAACGGAGATAGTAGATAATGAACCAACTGAAATCAGCGTGGTTAATAGGTCCTTCTATTTATATGATTTGGAAAGTAAAGAACTCCAAGAAGTTATCTTCGATAAAGAGATAGCGAACGAATTATTAGATGCGCGTACGTGGGGATTTGTACAGGATAGACAAGTGTATCTGGTCTATGAGTTAGAAAATACAGTTACCATACTAGAGATTAATGAACAGGATCTATCTGTACAATCCAAAGCAAAGTTTAACCTAGATGATTCAGGATTTCGGGGTTTGTCGAATCTTACAATAGTAAACGATAAAATGTATGCGATAGGTAATAAGGATGATGTTAACTCTGGCAAAGTATTCGTTGGTGCAATTCACAATGGAGAGGTACTGTTTGAAGGGGAAATAGGTATGGAAAACCCAGATGAAGAAAACGAAGAACACGAATTGCGGTTCTATCGATTAATAATGAATTAAACATGGAGGAAATATTGTGATAAAAGTAGAGAAGCTAAGCCACCAATTTGAACTGGGTAAAAAAGGAAAGAAAACGATTGTACCAGTATTAAAGAATATTTCAATGGAAGTACACAAAGGAGAAATTGTTTCTGTTGTTGGGAAGAGTGGTTCGGGAAAGTCCACGCTACTAAATCTAATTAGTGGATTTATCCGTGCTAAAGAAGGAGAGATTTGGATTGATGGGAATCTAGTATCTGATTATTCTGAGGCAAAATTTGCCGATTTTCGTCTTGAAAATATAGGCTTTATTTTTCAAAGCTTTCAATTGATACCTAGTATGACCGCGTATCAAAATATTGAACTTCCGCTGATTTTAAGAGGGGAAAATGAATCAAATAGAAGAAAAATGGTTAACCAATTGTTAGAGAAAGTAGGATTAATAGAATATCAGGACCATTATCCTAGCGAATTGTCAGGTGGTCAACAACAACGAGTTAGTATAGCAAGGGCATTAGTACTGGAACCAGCACTAATCCTTGCTGACGAACCAACAGGAAGTCTAGATAGTGAAACAGAAGCGGAAATACTAGACATTATTCAAAATCTTAATCAAGATTTGGGTATTACGTTCCTTATTATTACGCATGATGAAGAGGTTGCTCGTATCGGCCATCGTTCTATTACGATTAAAGATGGTAGTTTAATGGAAGGGGTGGAAACGATATGAGATTAAAGGATAAGTTTCGCTTTATAAGACAAAACATTAAAAAGAATAAAGCACGTACTTATATGACTATTTTAGCAACGGCAATGGGATGTGCATTCTTAATCGTGTTAGCCTCTATTGGATATGGGCTACAGCAAAGTGTTGTAAAAGATACACTGGAGGATCAAACAGTAACAAAAATTGATATTTATGCTAAAGAAGTAGATGGTAATTATCAATCTCTAACAATGGAAGATGTACAGTCCTTGGAAAAATTAGATAATGTTAGGTCTGTAACTAGAAGAATGCAATTAAGACAGTATCCAACTTATTCCCTTGATGACTATGAAATAAGTGCAAATGCAGTGTCGACTCACTTCCCTTCTGAGTTAGCTGCTGGATTGGAGTTAGATGAAGGAAGATTACCTGAAAAAGCAAATGAAGTAGTAGTCGGGTATCATTTTGCGAATAACTTACATTTAGAAACAGAAGAAAATCCATACGATGAAGATACGGGAGAAATAAAAGAGGAATTACGTTATTCTGGTAGTATTATTGGAAAGACCATTACGATGTCCGTTCAAAAAAGTGCCGAAGAAGACAAAGCGGAGGAGATTCCATTAACGATTGTAGGTATCCTAAAGGAGCCTGGAAGAGAGTGGTTGACAAATACCGATGTATTTATCTCTCAAGAAGTATTCCAACAGGTGGAAGCTTATACGGGAACGCCAGGTGGAGAGCTAGGCGTGGATTCTGAGATATTAGAGACTACTTCTCTTACTTCTTATGATGAAGTAAACGTCTATGCGGATAACCTTGAAGCGGTACAAGGAATCGTGGATACGCTTAATGAAGAGAATTATGCATCGTACTCGGTTGTTAGTGAAATGAATCAAATTAATACTCTGTTCACCATTGCAAAAGCAGGATTAATTCTTGTTGGGACAATTGCATTAGTTATTGCTTCGATTGGAATTTATAATACGATGACGATGGCGGTTACCGAAAGAGCTCCGGATATTGGAATTATGAAGGCTATTGGTGCCAATCCGAAGACTATTAAACAAATCTTCTTGTTGGAAAGTAGTTATATCGGTATCATCGGTGCAATCATTGGGACAATCGTAGCATATGTGATTAGTATAGTCGTGAATATTGCATTACCGATGATTTTGGAAATGGCATTTTCACAAGAGATGCCTGAGGGATTACAATTCTCTGCTATCCCGTGGAGTCTAGTTGTTATTGCGGTTACCATTTGTTTAGTGGTTACAATTCTGTCAGGAACAGGGCCAGCAAAACGTGCTACTCAAATTGACGTACTACGAGCAATGCGTAGGGAAGTATAGTAATGATAGAGGCTGGGACATAACAAAAAGAATTAAATGTAAAACCGAATGATACACGATACTAGCTCCGGAAATATACGTAGACGAAAGCGGGGAGGATAGGGCAAGGTTGAGACCCCTAAAGAAGTAGCGCGAGGAGTCTCACCAGCCGCCCGGCGGTAAAGTAGACACTGCGAGGTTTTTTCGAGCAGATGTCGCACTTATGCTGTGATAAAGTGTAAAGAAGACACTGCGAGGTTCTCTCGAGCAGATGTCGCCCCTGTACTGGAAGCAACCGCAAGTATATTTCCGGAGCGTGGTCATTGCTCATCATTCGGTTTTTCCTTTAAGATAAATTCTTTTGTCCCAGCCTCTTCATAAAAGAATGCCTCGAGTCTACTAAGTTTAGACTCGAGGCATATTTTCTAACAGCTTTTCGAAGCAGGAGCTACAATTGGTGTAACTGGGTTTAGACATTGAATTCCAGTAAAGTTATTCAAGTCTACGGTTATACAAATACCAGTCTCGACGAATTCACCAGTAGCGTTGTTTGGGATGAAGTGGCACAAATCTTTTTTGGAATGACATAATAAGTTCCCGCTACCTTGTGTATCGAATTCTAGTAATTCTAATTCAACACAGCAACCTTTTTTAAATTTCTTTGCCTTAAACACTGGAGTTTCCACACAGTCAAATCCAGAGTTATTTTGCGCAATCCCTGTTGCAAAGAACAAATCACAATCCCCTTTACAATATAACAAAAACGGAATTGTCGTTGGTCCGTTAGCAGGAACCGTAGTTGGTGAAAGTAATTGTTCGATTGCATTCTCGCACCCTGTAGTACAGCAATCATCTTGAGCTGCGGCTACTTCGTTTTGAGCGAGAACAATTTTACGAACCACGTCACAGACACATTCACTTGAGTGTTTTCCATGTGAACAACAACTCATGCTATTATCTCTCCTTTTCATATGAATTTTTTATACACTATAATCTATGTTAATTCAGATATCATGGTTGTTTACTAGTCTATTTCTATTAAAAATGATTCAGATATCCTGACAAAAGGAAGAATATGTGTTGGTTCATCATGTCAAAAGCCAACACCGACAAGGGGTTAGCGGATTATGTATAAATTAACTCTACACATGGGAGCTAATAGATTTTAGCCCTACCCATGAAAAAGGAACCAGTTCAACTAGCTGGTTCTTTATTTTTGGTAATAGATTACATAGATATAACAACTTTTAAATAAACTTTACAATTCATTGATTTTGCCATCTATGTTAATAATTTCTTTTAAAATAGAGAAAGTGAACAAGCAATAAGTGAGGGAAGATTATGAGAATACGAGTCTGTTTGAGTATGTTTATACTATTTTGTCTACATAGTTTACTTTTTGGATCTACATTTGCTGCAGCAGAAGAGCGTCAACCACCACGTATTAATAGTGGAGCAGCTATTTTAGGAGATGCGAATACAAGTACCGTGATATATGAGAAAAATTCGTCAAAAAAGCTATATCCAGCAAGCTTAACGAAAATTGCTACGGCCATTTATGCTATTGAGCAAGGTGAATTAGATGATGTAGTAACGGTGAGTGAACATGCTTATCGTACAGAAGGGTCATCCGTGTTTCTGGAAGAAGGGGAACAGCTTAGCTTAAGGCAATTAATAAAGGGGTTATTAGTTAACTCAGCAAATGATGCAGGAGTAGCAATTGCCGAGCATCTCAGTGGAGATGTGGAACATTTCTCCGATGAGCTTAATAAATATTTGGAACAAGTAATTGGTGTTAAGAACACCCATTTCAGCAATCCTCATGGGTTATATGATGCGGAGCATGTTACTAGTGCAGAGGATCTTGCCATGATAACCCAATATGCAATTAATAATGAGGATTTCCGAGAGATATTTGGCTTAACAGAGCTAGAATGGAAAGGAAAGAAGTGGCAGACAACATTATATACACATCACAAGCTTCTTAGGGAAGCACCATATCCTGGTGTAAATGGTGGTAAAACGGGTTATGTTCCAGAAGCAGGCTTTACGTTAGCTACTACAGCAAGTAGAAAAAATCTTGATCTAATTGTGATTACGCTTGATGCATCAACCCAGGAAAGTGCCTACCAGGATACGGTTGCATTATTGGATTATGGATTTGACCATTTCAAAAGCGATGGTAAGGAAGTATCACCAATTTATTTAGATGGGGAAGCGTTTAGGAAACTAGCTAATAACAATAAACGATTCTTTATCGATAGGGAGTGGCCATCATTTACTGATACGGAAATAAATTTGTCCCATCATTTAAAGGTAGCAGAGCTTAAACAGAATTCGATACCAGGCTCACTATATGATGTCGTTATTATTGGCATTGTCTTACTAGCGATTTGGTTCATCTTCTATTATCGGAAGTCAAAGAAGGAGTGATTATGATATTGCTCTATGTTTATGATCGGGATATCTTTAATGAGAAAAAATAATAAGACGATCGTAATCGTATAGAAAAAAGGATGCGTACGAACAGATATCATCCGATTTCCCTTAATAGATTCTTCAGTTAGATAGGTCATAATAAGTAGGAGCATAATCGTAAAGAATGCCAATAATTTGATGGTTGCATCTGGGTTGAACATCGGAATCATTTCGCCTAGCATCGCACCCATCATACCGCCCATCATGCCGGATATACTACCATCAATGACGGCGAATAGGTTGAACGGTAATCCAGCTATAAAACCAATAGAAAGTCCAATAAGAATCGCAAGAAAGGTAGACATAAATAAGTCACCATTTTGAAGTATTCTAATGACCGTACCAAAAAGGATGCCTGATAGCATTCCAAGTGCCATCGATGTAAGCATTCCATGCATATTAGATAAGTGCTTTCGATGAAGGGCATTGAGGATAATGATACTGAGTATTTGACATGTACAAATTACTAATATCGTAGTTAATATAAATGACATGTTTCCAGCTCCTATAAAAGATGATTGATTGTCCCTTTAGAATGTATTCGACTGAGGGAGGAATTATGATTGCTGCCTAAGGGGTGGGTCAGGTGCCTCTATATTTTTTTACGTTAGTACTATTACAAACAAGCTAAACTATGCTATTTTAATTGTATGGAATTTTATTTACCTTCTATTAGAAAGGACGTCTAAATTGAAGAAGACAAAAGTAGGTATTATCTTTGGTGGTAAATCTGCAGAGCATGAAGTTTCCCTTCAGTCTGCTAAAAATATTGTTGATGCAATCGATAAAGAAAAATATGATGTTACATTAATTGGAATTGATAAAGAGGGAAAATGGCATTTAAATGATCAATCTTCCTATTTATTAAATTCAGAGAATCCTAAATTAATTGCGTTGAATAAATCGGATGATAATGTTGCGATTGTACCAGGTTCTGCAACAAATCAATTAATCCATGTTGAAAATGCCGTAAGCTTAGAGCAATTGGATGTCATCTTCCCAATTGTACATGGTACGCTTGGGGAGGATGGCAGTTTACAAGGAATGCTTCGTATGGCAAATCTTCCTTTCGTCGGACCTAGTGTTCTAGGTTCTTCTGTATGTATGGATAAAGATATTGCAAAAAGACTACTAAATGCTGCCGGAATAAAGGTAGCCAAAGGGATTACGGTGAAGCGCCCGAATAAGGATAAGGTAAACTTTGAAGATGTTAAAGAATTGTTAGGGACTCCAATGTTTATTAAACCGGCTAACCAAGGCTCCTCTGTAGGTGTTAGCAAAGTGAAAAATGAAGAAGAATTCTATGCGGCCTTACATGCAGCATTCCAATATGATCATAAGGTGGTCATCGAGGAAAATATTGTTGGCCGTGAAATTGAATGTGCTGTACTTGGAAATGATGATCCAATCGCCTCAATTCCTGGTGAAATTTTACCGAATACGGAATTCTATTCTTATGAGTCTAAATATATTGATGAAAAAGGCGCAGAACTAGCAATTCCAGCCGAGCTTACTGAAGAGCAAGTGAAAATGGTACAAACGACTGCAGTTGAAGCGTTTAAGGCATTAGAATGTGAAGGATTAGCTCGAGTTGACTTTTTCTTAACGGAAAATGGGGAATTGTACATTAATGAAATAAATACGCTACCGGGCTTCACAAAGATTAGCATGTATCCGAAGCTATGGGAGATTAGTGGTATTCCATACTCGGAATTAATCAGTCGCTTAATTGATTTGGCATTAGAACGCAGTGAGAATGATGCTAAGCTAAAGAATACCGTTTGGGAATAATGAAGAAAAGTCTCGTCCAGTGGGCGAGACTTTTCTGACTGATGGACAAGACAAAGCCAAAGATTGATTCGATTAGACAAATTATGATCAAGCTGTATCATATTGTCTAATCGTTTCACCTATCAGACAAAAATCACCACACATGGAGAAAGTTGTCTATTTGATGCATTTCTAGTAGAAAATTTTCATTCATTAAAAAAATTGTCTACTTGGAACAATCTAGGTAGACAATTTTTTTCATAAAAACGAAAATTAATCTGTTATTCGACATGAAATGTGGTGAATTTTTCCCTTAATGGGATCCGTTCTTTTTTCTCTGGTTGCTCATCAAAGTATCCCATATGCAGGAATCCAACGATCCGTTCGTTTTCCTGAACCTGAAGAATTTCCTCTACATTTGGGTCGTAAATATGAGGATTGGTTTTCCAAACAACACCAAGTCCTTGTTCCCATGCGAGAAGTTGGAAGTTTTGAATCAAACAAGCAGTGGCACCAAAGTTCTCATCTTGCTTCTTTTGGTTGTCCCCTTTTTCCATAATGACAACAAGAATAGCGTTCGGCTCATTTAAATAGCTCTCTCGGTTTTCTTGTTTTTCTTCTGGATAAGTACTTGCTATTTTCTTGGCGAATTCACGCTTTTGATTTTCTCCAACAAAGATAAATCTCCAAGGCTGCCTCATCCCATGTGTTGGTGCCCATATAGCATCCTCTAATAATTGAGTAACGGTTTCTTCCTTTACCATTTTATTGTTATATCCTTTTTTTATAGAGCGACGTTCCCGAATTAACTTTGCTAGCTCCGATTGTTGCTTTATCACTTGCATCGTTAACACCTCTTTTGTGTTGTTATTATACTTCCGACTGATAATCGTTTTCATTGATTTAAATAGTAAATGATTTGAATAGGAAAAGCAAACCTATCTTGATCAACATATAGGATTTTGTCAGTGATTTATATCACATCTATTTTTGCTGAAAAAGTGTATGATAGAGGTAGATATAGTATTGGGGGTCATATCATGTCATTTTATGATGTTTTAGTCTTTGTACATATATTTTCAGCAATTTTAGGCATGGGGCCAGGATTCATGATGATGATGATTGTATCGAAGGCAACCAATTTAACAGAATTAAGACATGCTTATGTAATACGAAACAGAATGCATCGTTACACGATGGTTGGTGGTACATTGCTGCTAATTACAGGTATTTTAATGGGGACTATCAATACGTATCTATCCCAACAGGGATGGTATATTACTAGTCTTGTCCTTTTCCTTATTGCACTAGCCTTTGGGCCGTTATTACTTTCACCAAGATCAAAACCAATCAAGGAGCTTTTAAAGCATACAGAAGGGGAGAAGATACCAGCAGAATACGATGTAATGGCAAAGAAGCTATTCTTCGTAGAGAGAATTGAAAATGTCATTTTTCTCGTTATTATTGCCTTAATGATCATAAAGCCTTTTTAGTGAAGCGCTCTCTTGTGGAGGCGCTTTTTTCTATGATTGGATCAATCCTGAAAGACAGCGGGTAAATCCAGAAGTTAGGTGCTGAAGTCCTGAAGAATATGTAAACTCCCGTATTTTTAACTGGCGAGCCTATCCTGTTTGCTTTATTCCTATGATAAAATAGAGAAAAATGCAAACAAAGAGGGAAAATGATGAAAACATGGACAAGAGATATTGAAATTCATGCACCAATTGATCAAGTATGGAAACTTCTAGATGGGACACTTGAGGATATGCAAAAAATAATGCCAAATGTAGTCGAAAACACATTGGTTAAAGGAACAGAAAATGCTGTTGGAGCAGTGTATCGTCAGAAGTATCGTGAGGGAAAGAGGATGCAAGAATATGATGTCGAAACCATTGAATATGAGAATGAAGCGGATTTTAAGAAGTTAAAAGTAACCTTTACCCTTGCGAATATGTTTGAAATTACGACATCATATGAAGCGAAAAAGCTGGAAGATCATAAAACATACTTCCGATATACAACAACGAATAATCCATTAAAATGGTTCACAAAATTACTTCTTAAATTAGTAAATAGCGATAAAGTAGTGGTGCAATTTGTAGAGCGGGTAAAACAAGTTGCAGAAGAAGAGGTCCGAAAGCGATAAGGAGGGGGATAACGATGGGGAAGAAGATTTATCTTGTAAGACATTGCCAAGCGAATGGTCAGGAATTGACAGCTTCATTAACTGAAGCGGGTATAAACCAGTCTCTAGAGTTAGTAGAATTCTTTGCGGATGTTCTAGTTGAGCGGATTATCTCCAGTCCATATCATCGTGCCATTGATTCCGTCACGCCACTTGCTAAAGAAAAGGATATTCCAATTGAGATTGATGATCGACTATCTGAACGTGTATTAAGCACAACGTTCTTTCATGATTGGCGAGAAAGACTAGAACAGACTTTTGATGACTTGGACCTTGTATTTGAGGGAGGAGAATCTAGTGCTCAAGCTATGAGGCGTGGGATTGAAGTCATTAAAGAATTACTGGAAAATGATGAGGAGCATATTCTATTAGCTACGCATGGAGGACTAACCTCATTGATTTTAAAATATTTCCAGCCTAGCTTTCGTTTTAAGGATTGGGAGAATCTTACCAATCCAGATGTGTTTGTCATTGCCTATTCTAATGGAGAGCCAGAGATTACTAGATTGTGGAAATAAAGAAACAGGATATCTCATAAGGGTCCCCTGAGATATCCTGCTTCTCTTTAGCTTTGTAATTCTTCAAGGTATTCTTCTAACGTTATATCACGTTCCATGATTTCGGTAGCTGTTTTAACACCAACATACCGTATGTGCCAAGGTTCATACTGATATCCTGTAATGTCTTCTTTTCCTTTAGGGTAGCGAATGATGAAGCCATGCTCCGCTGCATGATCCTTTAACCATTTTCCTTCTTTTGTATCTCCGAATTCTGTAACTAAGTCAAAATTGACTTGTGGGCTTGTAACGTCCATTGCAAGACCAGATTGATGTTCACTTTCACCTGGTCGTGCACTGAATTTATTAGCTTCTTCCTCGCCATGATTGCTCACATAGGATGCAAACAGATATTCCTGGGTTTCATAGGAACGAAATCCGGATTGTGCATATAAATCAAGCCCCTCTTGCTCTGCCGCGGCAAACAATTCCTCAAGCGCATCAGCAGCAACTTGACGTATTTGCTTTTTCGGTAAATCTTCTACAAATGGAAATGGTACATTTGGGAAAACCAGGTCCGCTGGCACATAATCTGCAGGCAATGCGTGTTGCTTATTAATTAAGGCAAGTACTTCAAATGGATTGCTTAGTTCAACAGTTTCCTCATCTAAAGACGTATCCTCCGAGTAAGCTAAACCTTCACCGGAAGTTACTTTACTCTCTTGATCTAGATAATCCTCTATAACAAGCCTTGTCGCTTCATCATATTTTCCTGTTATCATCAGATCCTCTGACTGTAATTGTAAATCGGTAATTGCCCATACGGTTTCTTTGTCATACGTACCAGTAGTGGGAATCTCATACCCAATTTTGATTAGGGCTTCTTGTAGTCCTATCACATTATCATTTTGATCACCTTTTTGGAGATCCTCTGTTGGGAGAACGAATCCTTCTTCAGCCTCAGGACTTTCTGCATTCTGTTCATCCTCTTTTGTTGGGTTAGAATTATCTTGTACCTTTTCTTCGCTTGTTTTTTCAGACGTATCCCCTGTTGTAGGCGTACTGTCACTACAAGCTGAAAGTAATAGAAAAAGGCTTATAAGGGTTAATAAATAAATAGATTTGTAGTTTTTCATTGGTGTTCTCTCCCTTTTGAAACTTAAATACCCTATTTATTATACTACGATGAAAAATGAACGCAGTATAAAATGAGAAAAATAGTTCGTTAGTGCTACTGGATATTTTTGGTATATATACATTATACTACAATTGCAGGGAATTTAATTGTGCTTTTTCTAAAGGGAAGGAAGAGGCAGAATGAAGCAACAATTAGATAGTAAAGTGAAGGAAGCGGTCACAGAGGTAGGATTTTCAGGGGCAATTTTAGTTCGGAAAAATGGGGAAGTTATTCATGAATCCGCATATGGTTATGCTAATCGTTCGGATCAATTGATAAACACGGTGCATACTAGATTCGGTATCGCGTCCGGGTGTAAGCTATTTACAGCGATTAGCATAGGGATACTAGTAGACGAAGGAAAAATTACCTTTGACACTAGATTGAGTGATTGCTTGGATATTCCGTTTTCTAATTTTTCAGACGAAATAACAATTCATCATCTTTTATCCCATACTTCTGGTATTCCGGATTACTTCGATGAGTCGGTTATGGATGATTTCGAAGAGCTGTGGAAAACAAGGCCGATGTATTCAATGCGTGAGTTAAAGGATTTCCTTCCTATGTTTCAACATCGGGACATGATGTTTCAGCCAGGGAGTCAGTTCCATTATAATAATGCAGGATTCATTGTGCTAGGATTGGTTATTGAGCAACTAGCCGGGATGAGCTTTACTGATTTCGTAGAACAAAAGGTGTTTGCAAGAGCGGGCATGAAGGATTCTGGTTATTTCTCACTTGACCAGCTTCCAGCAAATACAGCAGTAGGCTATATAGATGATGTGGCAGCTGGAACTTGGAAGAGTAATATGTATTCTATCCCTATAAAAGGTGGAGCTGATGGAGGAGCATTTATTACCGTCCATGATATGGTACGCTTATTTGACGCCTTGTTTAGTAAAAAGCTATTGACCAAGAGCACAACGGAAAGACTGGTATCCGTTCAAGCTGAGGGAGAAGATGACGAGTTCTATGGCTATGGAATTTGGATGGATAAGCAGGCGGATGAGATTACCAAGTACCATGTAATGGGATATGATCCTGGTGTAAGCTTTCATGCTGCAGTCTATGCGAATGGAGTAGAGGTCGTAATTGCTTCAAACAAGAGTGAAGGTGCTTATTCGATTATGGTTGCGATTGAAGAACTATTAGACTAGGCAAGCACACATTCCCATATCTCTTCATATCTTTTTAGAAGATCGTATGAAGGGGTGGGGAAGATGGCTGAAACGGTATTGGTGGAACAAGCAGTACGTGTCCGTCACAGATGGATAAATTTTGTGTTATTTTGGTGTGCATTAATTGTTGTTTCCAGTGCTTATGTGACGACACCTCTCTTTTCTATCTTTGAAACTACGTTTGACGTCTCGAAAACGATGTCTGCTTGGACTAGCAGCTCGTTTTCTTTTTTTTATGCGGTTGGTTTTCTATTATTTGGACCATTAGCGGATCGAATCGGTAGAAAGCAAGTCATTGTATTTGGCATGATTTCATTAACGATTGTAACCCCATTGATAGCGATGGCGAGCAGCTTCTGGAGTCTTGTTGTACTTAGAGGGATTCAAGGGTTTGTTGCGTCAACGTTTGCCCCATCAGCACTTGCTTATGCGTTTGATGTTATTCCATCTAAGAAAATTGTTACGACGATTGGCTTTATCAGTTTTGGCTATGTAACATCTGGCATTTTCGGGCAAGTGCTTGGCGATGCATTTTCTCAATGGGGAAGCTGGCGGATGGTCTTCCTATTCTTTGGTGGTTTATATTTTATTACGTTCCTAACAGTGTTGTTATTCCTTCCGAATCCCAAAAAGCCAGGGCATAAAGAGGGTATTAGCTTTTACCTTTACCATAGCAAGCTTATTTTCAAGCAGCGTAATTTTGTGTTCATTTACCTCATTACGATAATGCTCTTATTAACGTTTATGGGAATGTATACCTTGCTAGGAAGCTTCTTAAAGGGAGAGCCTTATTATTTGAATGATAGGGAAATATTAGGTGTTCGAGCTATTGGCATTATCGGGATGCTCGTGTCACCTTTTGTCGGTAGGATTGTTGGGAAAATAGGCGTGTTAACTACGCTTCGGGTAGGCTTGTCATTAGCTACCGTGGGCTTATTACTACTTGGAATTGGAAGTAATATAACCTTTGTTATTGTGATGAGCATTATCTATGTGTTTGGAATCTCGTTAATATTTCCTGCTATCATGGTATTAATTGGAGAGTTAGGTGGAGATAGAAGGGCGCTTGCTAATGCCTTCTATGCCTTTATTCTCTTTATTGGTGCAATGCTAGGCCCAATTGTTGCTATTTCATTCATGACGTTTACTACTTACTTCGTTACATTGTTAGCACTGTCTTTGTTATTAGTTCTGGCATTCATTTTTTCGATTTTTATACGGGTATAGTGGTAAAGAGCAACGATACTTGATAATCTTCCTTGCTTCCTTGCACTGAGGAAGCCCGCTTCGTAGCTTTGCTATTAGACACAGGTGCATCCAGGGGTTTAACCATACCCTTTCCTCCCCGTTTTCGTCTACGTATATTTCCGGAGCTAGTGTGATGCATTATTCAGGTTCCCATCTATTACTTTTAGCTTTGTCTTAAGTCTCATCGCCTAAGCTAGGATTCCTAGAGCTTCGACTAATGCCAAAAGCAGCTATCAAGAGAAAATTAACTCCTTGAAAGCTGCTTTTGGTATAAACACTAGTTATTTGGATTCAAATAGTCTACAAATTTCTACAATTACATTCGTAGCTTTTTCCATGTTATCGACAGAAATATACTCGAATTTTCCATGGAAGTTCTCGCCACCGGTGAAAATGTTTGGTGTTGGTAATCCCATGTAGGACAGTTGGGAACCATCTGTTCCACCACGTACTGGTTCGATGACAGGCTCAATATCCAGATTTCGCATAGCTTGTTTTGCTACGTCGACAATTTCCATAACAGGCTCAATCTTTTCACGCATGTTGTAATATTGATCCTTCATATCAAGTACAACATTATCTTCCCCATATTTTGCTTTCATTTCTTCTACGAATTTCGTCATGGTTGCTTTTTTATTTTCAAAGCTGTCGCGGTCAAAGTCACGAATGATGTAATAAACACGTGTTTTTTCAACGTCACCAGTAATGGAGATTAAATGATAGAAGCCTTCGTACCCTTCCGTTTGCTCTGGTGATTCTTGCTCCGGAAACTTACTTACAAATTCTGCTGCCATTTTACCAGCGTTGACCATTTTATTCTTTGCTGTCCCAGGATGCACACTGTTTCCCTTGAAGGTCACTTTTGCAGCTGCAGCGTTAAAGCTTTCATATTGAAGCTCACCAAGTGGTCCACCATCGATTGTATAGGCAAAGTCAGCGTTAAAGGCTTGGACATCAAATTTATGAGGGCCACGACCAATCTCTTCATCTGGTGTGAAGGCCACACGGATTTTGCCATGTTTAATTTCTGGATGCTTGATCAGATAATCCATTGCGGTCATAATTTCAGCGATACCTGCTTTATTGTCAGCACCTAGTAAGGTTGTACCATCTGTTGTGATTAGTGTATGTCCTTTATAGCTAGATAGTTCAGGGAATTCTTTACCAGATAACACAACATTTCGTTCACTGTTCAGTATAATGTCATTGCCGTCAAAGTTTTCAATTAGTTGGGGATTAACATGTTTACCCGTAAAATCAGTTGCTGTATCCAAATGGGCAAGGAAGCCTAAAGTTGGTACTTCCTTATCTGTGTTCGAAGGAAGTGTTGCGAATACATAACCATTCTCATCAATGGTCACTTCCTGCATTCCGATTTCGTTTAGCTCGTTAACCAGTAAGTTGGCTAATTCTAATTGTCCTGGTGTAGATGGTGTTGTTTCACTATCTTCATTGGACTGTGTATCCATTTTTACATATGTAGTAAATCGTTTAATGATATCTTCCTTCATTCTTAGCCTCTCCTTATTGTGAATAGTAATTGAAATATGAAATAATTATACCGTAACTCGAAATAATTAGGAAATTTAAAAAGTTGGTTAGAAAGGAAAATATTAAGATTGTGGCGAATGATATAGTATGGGGTATATAAAGGAGGACAATTCATGACCTATATTATGAAAGTGGAAGAATTAATACATAAATTAACTGCTAATCCTGAGGAAATAGTTTTGGTTGATGCACGTTTTCAATTAGGGGACCCAACAGCAGGAAGAAATGCTTATGAGGAGTCCCATGTACCAGGGGCTGTATATTTTGATTTAGAACGGGACCTTTCTAGTGAGGCTGGTGAACATGGTGGGAACCATCCACTTCCTGATATAACCACACTAGCAGAAAAATTAGGGAAGAATGGTATTGACCAAGATACAACTGTCGTAGTGTATGATAAAGGAAATGATATGTTTGCACCGCGATTTTGGTGGCTTTTACATTACCTTGGTCATCAAGATGTTTATGTATTGGATGGGGGATTTGAAGCTTGGGTTCAAGCAGGACAACCTGTAACTGCTGATATCCCTGTGAAGAAACAAAAAACATTTATTCCTAATGTTCGACCAAATCAAGTAGTGGATATTGCATTTGTCAGAGGGATAAAAGATAATAAACAGGCTGTCCTTATCGATTCTAGAAGTAAAGACCGCTATCTAGGAAAAACAGAGCCATTATATCAAAAGGCCGGACATATTCCAGGTGCGAAGAATTATTTTTGGATGGATGTTTTAGATGAAAATGGTAACTGGAAGGATAGGCAATCGTTAGAAAAGCAATTCGCTAAGTTAGATAAGAATAAAGAAATTATCGTTTCCTGTGGCTCAGGGGTATCAGCGACGCCAAATATTATGGCGCTTAAAATGGCGGGATTTGAACATGTGAAGCTATATCCTGGTAGTTATAGTGATTGGATTTCTTATGAGGAAAACAGTATTGAAACAAAGGATGAAACCAATGAGTAAAAGGCGATGTGCATGGGCACCTGAGAATGATGAATTATATTGCAATTATCACGATTATGAATGGGGAAGACCTGTACATGATGATCAAAAGCTATTTGAAATGCTTACGTTAGAAGGGGCACAGGCTGGTCTAAGTTGGATTACGATTCTACGTAGACGGGAGAATTACCGACAGGCATTTGATCAATTCGATCCAACGGTTATTGCTACTTATGATGAAGCAAAAATCCAGTCATTACGAGAAAATGAAGGGATTATTCGACATGAAGGGAAGATCCGTTCCGTCATTTCAAATGCTAAGGCTTTTCTTGCTATACAGAAGGAATTCGGTAGCTTTGATTCTTATATTTGGAGCTTTGTTGGAGGAGAACCATTGAAAAACAGATGGGAAAGCTCGAGCCAAGTACCGGCGGAGACGAAGGAGTCTCAAGCGATGAGTAAGGATTTAAAGCGTAGAGGATTTAAGTTTGTTGGACCTACGATTTGTTATGCCTATATGCAAGCAACAGGCATGGTTCATGATCATACAGTGGATTGTTATTTATATGAAGGATAAAAAGAAAAGCTACTTTCACCCTATTGGAAAGTAGCTTTTCTTTTTATAGTTTAAACACTTTTAGTTCATTATTTAATTGTTCAGCAATTTTTTCTAATTCTTCTGCGCTATGGGAAACTTCCTCCATGGAAGCTGACGTTTGTTGTGCAGATGCTGCTGCTTGTTCCACACCGGCTGCAGATTCCTCCGATACTGCCGCGATTTCTTCAATTAAATTATTCATATCACTACTATTATTAGCAATTTCTCGTAGGTTTGCCGAGATATCCGTGATTTTGTTAACCATATCTGTTACCGAGTTATGAATCGTTGTAAAGTTATTTCCTGTTTCTTCAATTTGAGCAGTACCTTCTTTTACCTCGGTATAGCCACTGTTTAATGAGGTAACAACATGTGCTGTTTCACTTTGGATTTTACTTACGATAGTAGTAATTTCCCCTACGGAACTAGCAACCTGCTCTGATAGCTTTCTAACTTCTTCTGCTACAACCGCAAAACCTTTACCATGTTCTCCAGCTCTTGCAGCCTCAATTGCCGCGTTAAGGGAAAGAAGGTTTGTTTGATCAGCAATATCTTTAATTACCGATACTAGTTTTGAAATGGCTGTTGATTGCTTATCAAGACCTCTAACCTTTTCTACTGCTTCCGATACAATGGAATCAATTTGCTTCATTTGAACAACAGATGACTTCATTAATTCCTGTCCTTCGTTCGTTAAGACAAGAACATCTTGAGATGTACCGGAAATTTGCTGACCGTTCTGTTCTGATACTCGTACCTTTTGAACGAAATCATTCATCTGTTCAGCAAGGTTTGATGCACTATTTGCTTGGTTCTCAGATCCAGAAGATAACTCTTCCATCGTGGAAGCAATTTGTTCATTACCTTCTTTCACTTCATCCGCTGATTGGGATAATTCTTCACTTCTAGTCGAAAGAGTATTGGCAGCTGATGCAACTTTATAAAGTATCCCTTGAATATTATCCTTCATTTGGTTAACTGCAGTAGCAAGTTGTCCAATTTCATCTTTTCCGTTATAATCAATCGATTTAGCTTGTAGGTTACCATTTGCTACTTCTGTTGTTAGGTCAACCACTTTTTGTAAGTTAGTAGCGATTCGCTTACTTACTAGTAATAACAGAACAACACCAAGAATAATTGCTATTATGTTTGAGATGATTAAGGTGTTGGTACTAGCTTTAATTCCACCTTTAGAAGTTGTTACCACTTCTTGCTGGTCAGCGATGACTGTTTCCATTAGTAGGTCGACAAGTTCTACCGTTTCGGAACGAAGCTCGGATGAACGTGTTCTAATCGACATCGCCATGTATTCCTGATTACTATTTATAGCGTCTGTAATATCCCCGTAGAACATTTCATTTATTTTCTTATCGTTATCGGAGATTTGTTGGAATAATTCTTTTTGTTCAGTTGTAACTAAGGAAGGTTCAATTTTTGCTTTTAACTCCTCAAACTGAGCTTCATATTCTTTAAAGGCGTCAGCAAATCGGCTTCTACCAGAAAGCAAGTAATCCGCAATTTGAACATCCTTCACTTGAATCAATGCGGATAAGTCTGCCATATCATTGACACGAGCACTATATTCGTCAATTGCTTCCACATCGGCAGAACTCTTTTGGAGTTGTAGGTATATTAATACACTTGAGAATAAGAAAAGAACCACTGTAGTTAAAAACACTAATAAATACTTACGACTAATGTTAACGTTTTGGAAGTTAAAAAGAGTTTTCCTATTAGTTTTTGGCTTATGTTGTTTTTTCTCTCTTTTTATTTTTGGTAGTTTTATCTTTTTATTTTTTTTCATATATATCCCCCAATTATAGATATGTTCCAATATATAAAAAGAAATTATATCGTATTGATATCTAGCCTTATACAGTCCAAAGGCAAATTTTAGTTGAAAATGATTTCCTCTCCTACTACTCCACTCGATTTTTGTATGTAAAAACTGTGCGCCCTTTTCTTATATCATTATATCGGTTGTATTTTCTAACTCTAAAGTATTATTAGAAAATAATCGACAATTTTTTTCGCGTGTTGAATTCGATTAGCTTTTCTAGTAAAATAGCAGACTGTGTGTTCTTTACGTGTTATAACAAAACAGGAGGTGGAGATGGATGATGGAATCTGCGTTTTTACAAGAAGTAAAAGATAAGGAAGAACTGCAGGAAGAGCTAGATAATTTAGAATTACAGTTATTTCGTATGCAACATAATATAAAAGAAATTGCCAAAAAGTCAGAAGTAATTAGCATAGACCAAACACCACAGGATGAATGGGTAGTTGTTTATGCTGATCGTGAACAGGATACATGGCAGCTTATGCTGCACAGCTGTAAGCGTCCATACCGTGGAAGTTGGAACTCTGCACTTCAAGCGGAAATAAAGGATGACAGTACGATTCATATTGCAGCTATTAAAGGCGAGGAAAACAAAGGATATGGATCAGTGCTAATGGATCACTTAAAAGAAATGGCGAAGAAAGAAAATGTACAGTATATAACTGGTGATTTAGTGAAGAGAGATTTTGACCATGTCGACAGATTACAGCATTTCTATGAAAAGCATAATTTTGACGTCAAAATTGACCATGAAGAAGAATGTGGAGAAATTGTATGGAATGAAGAATAGATGTGAGACTACTTAGAATGGATAGTAGTCTTATTTTTTTTATCATTAGAGAATGGTAAACAGAGAGGAGCAGTCAGAGCCCATTTTCAGGTGGGTGAGGCGAAAAAGGTAACAGAGGGAGAGTGTCAGTGCCCATTTTTGGTTGAGAGATGCGAAAAAGGTAACAGAGGAAGAGTATCAGTGCCCTTTTTTGGTTGAGCAATGAGAAAAAGGTAACAGAGAGAAGGAGTCAGCGCCCCTTTTCAGTAGAACAAGGAAAAATAGGTAACAGAAGAGTAACCTCTCTATCCCCAATACCAAACTAAACGAGGTTGTGCACTAACCAGATAACGTAACTCTTTGGGAGCAAGTATAAAAGCAACCCAATATAGGATTGCTTTTCATATTTTAATTCAACTGTGGTGATTTTCGATGATTCGTTGCTTGCTCATAGGCAAAGGCAAGTTCTATCAGTTCTGCCTCCGTATAGGCCTTGCTTGTAAAAGTAATACCAACTGGCTTGCCGGCATCGGTATAGCCGCATGGAACGGTGATGGATGGGTAGCCTGCCTTGGCCGCAATTCCGGCTCCATTATCATTTGCGAATATTAATGCATCCAAGTCGTGTTCGATCATGGCTTTATCAATGCCATCTGCTTGTGATAGTCTAAGATCCTCTAAGCGATCTTTTATATATTCTGTTTCGATTAACCTTCCAGTTTTTTCCTCGGATTCAAGTAAAATCTTTTGACCATATTTCAGTGCCGTATCTGCATGCTTTTGGTTATATTGGATAACATCCAGTAAATTATGCACTGGTAAACTCGGATTAACATTTTTCAAGTAGGCGTTCAGGCCGTTTTTAAATTCGTGAAGCATAACTGTTATAGGAGGGAATTTTGTTGGTAGCTCTACTTGGTCAATAACGGTTGCGCCAAGTGCCTGTATATCTTCTAGCGCCTTTTCCACTAATTGGAGTTCTTCCTCTGGCAGTCCTTCCAGATAAGCTCGTGATACGCCGATTCGTTTAGTTTTTAATCCATCTTGGTTTAAATAAGCGGTGTAATCTTGGATGCGATTTGGATTGGTTGCTGTTGCTGGGTCTTCTATATCGAAAGCTGTTAATGCTCCAAGTAGTAACGCAGCATCTGAGACTGTTCTTGTCATTGGGCCTGCAGTGTCTTGAGAACTGGATATTGGAATAATCCCTGTCCGACTAATTAACCCAACTGTTGGTTTGATTCCAACGATAGAATTACTGCTTGCCGGGCTTAGAATGGAACCACTCGTTTCAGTTCCTATACCTAATGGAGCAAAGTTAGCCGCAATAGCAGCACCAGTACCAGCACTAGAGCCACCTGTATCAAATTCTCCAGGACCATATGGATTTAAAACCTGTCCCCCTCTTGAGCTATAGCCATTCGGCATCCCCACTGTCATGAAGTTTGCCCATTCGGTTAAATTCGTTTTACCCAGGAGGATTGCCCCAGATTTTCTTAATTGCTTCACAAGAAAAGCGTCCTCTTTTGCAAAATGGTCAGCTAAAGCAATCGAACCTGCAGTTGTGTGCATGTTGTCTGCGGTATCAATATTATCTTTAATTAAAACAGGGATACCGTGTAATGGGCCCCGGCTACCTTTTTCCTTTCGCTCCAAATCAAGTGCTTCGGCAATATGCAGGGCATCAGGGTTTATCTCAATAATGGCGTTTAACTTAGGACCATCTTGATTGTACTTAGCAATTTGTTCTAAAAAAGCGAATGTAATTTCTTTAGCTGTTAAGCTGCCATTTTCCATTGCCTCTTGTAATTCTAATACAGTTGCTTCCGTAATAGGTTTTGTCATCGGTATCCTCCTATAGTCTCGCTAGTAGTTTTAAAAAAGATTACACTTGTTCGAAAATGTGAAAATGTAACCCATATGGATCGGTCATCAATAGGCTTTTCTCATTATAATTTTTAGTGATGGAACAGCCATTTGATACAAGAAGTTCTTTCGTTTTTTCGAAGTCTTTAACGGCTAACTCGAAAAAGACTTTATTTTCTTCATTCTCCTCCAGGTAAAAATTCCATCCACCAAAAGTTAGTTGTGTTTCGGAATTAGATGAGTAGACCTTTTCCATGCCCAAAACATTTGTATAAAACGCTATGGCTTCTGATTGGCTATTTACTTGGATGGCGATATTATTCGTTAAATCAAAATTGGATCGTTTATTAATTTTCCTTTTTGGATGATACCCTTTTTGACCAGAAGGAAGTAGGTCGAATAGATACCATACAGAGCAAAACTCATCCCCAGGTCCAAACGGTGCATCAGCAATATGATAGATTCTTCCTTCTTCATCCTTTTGGAACGTAGAAACTCCTGGGTATTGATAGCCATCTTTAACAAAGCCTAAGTCTTCCTTAAAGGTCGTATCCTTTGTTGACACCATTGGAAATTGCCATTGACGCTCTGCAGCATAAGCATTCTGAATCTCTGGTGAATCAGGAGTAGCTACGACAAAGGCTGCTTTTTCGATTATATGATGGTATATACCATTAAAGCCATCTGCCCACATGGTACAGTAAGAGCATGATTTCCCCATGTTTTGAATAACAATCAGTTCATCCTTCTCACCAAATAATTCTAGTAAGCTAACTTTTCGGTTTAAGGAATCAAGGAATTGATAGTCTTTCACTTCATGTCGAGGAACTGTTTTTCTTAGTTCCATTAATTTAATCTTTTTTTCATGAATTTCCTTTTCCAATGCTTTAATCTATGATTGTAAGTCTAATGTTTCCATTATACATCTACTCCTTCTCTTTAAATTCTACAATTTCAATTTAATTACCAGTCTTCTATGACAAAGTAAAAGTGTTTCTACAACATTAACATGAAGTAATCATTTATTTTTCTCCTGGTTTGCTTTTGTTGTATCAAAGAGAAGTTTAGGCAAATTAATTAAAATGGGTGGATCATATGGAAGGGCTTCTCTTAAGGTGACCTCTGTAAAGGAAGTACGATGATGTTCTGTATCGACAGGTTTTTCTGCAATCCCTCTTAACGCATTGGACAATAAGAAATAGCTTAATGGATTTAAACTTTTGGCTATCGCTACAGCAAGGACATAATATTTTCCCTTTGGGACGTTTGAGAATGTACAGCTTGTCTGCTGATGGTTTATGGCGGTTCCGATAATGGGAGCTTGATCAGGTATTGGTTTAGAAAAAAGTCCAATAAAGATAAGCCCGTTAAAAGAAGGTGGTACTATGATTCTACATGTAACAGATGGTTCTAACGCTTCTAATGGTAGTAGATTAGTTGAGACGTCGTATTCGTTCATGAAGCGATGGAGTGGCTTTATATTTTTCTGAAACTGTTTTGGTGATAAACCAACATATTGTTTAAACTTAGAGCTAAAAGATCCAGCACTACGAAATCCAGCACCAAGTACAGCTTTGATGATGGAGTCAGAAGGATTTACTAGCGCTTCCTTTCCTGCTTCAATCCGTAGTGCAGAAAGATAATGACGAGGTGGAACACCTGTAACCTCTTTAAATACTCTGCTGAAATGGAATGGGCTATAACCGACATGATTTGCTAATTTTTCTGAGGTTATTTCCTCATCTAAATGATCATTCATATATTCGATTGCTTGTAGGATTATTCTCTTTTTCTCGTTCGTCATCCATTGTCACCTTACCATGAGATCTTTTCACTTTTAAATAAAAATTCGACATTATTTCATGAAATCCTTTTTTGAAATCAGGATATTTTTCTAGGAAAATTGGTTATGTTAAAATGGTATATATTTCTACATAAAGGAGCGATGAGTATGGATTATGTAACATTAAACAATGGTTTACAAATGCCGAAACTCGGATTTGGGGTTTGGAAGGTATCAGACGATGAAGCGGAAAAAGCTGTAAAAGAAGCTATTAAAGTCGGATATCGCTCTATTGATACAGCAATGATCTACCAAAATGAAGCAGGCGTAGGTCGAGCAATTGCTGAAGCAGGTGTTCCACGTGAGGAATTATTTATTACAACAAAAGTGTGGAACTCCGATCAAGGCTATGATAGTACAATAAAAGCATTTGAAGCTAGTCTAGAAAGATTAGGCCTTGATTATGTGGATTTATATTTGATTCACTGGCCAATGCCAAATGATGATTTATATGTGGAAACATATAAGGCATTAGAAAAGTTATACAAAGATGGTAAAGTGAAATCAATCGGTGTATGTAACTTCCATATTGAGCACTTGCAACGTCTCTTAGATGAGTGTGAAGTCGTTCCAGTTCTGAACCAAGTAGAATGCCATCCGTATTTACAGCAAGCAGAATTAAAGGCTTTCTGTAAGGAGCATGATATCTTCGTAGAGGCTTGGAGCCCACTAATGAATGGTAAAGAAGTGTTAGAAAATGAAGTAATTAAGGGAATTGCGGAAGCACATGGAAAAACACCAGCCCAAGTTATTCTTCGTTGGCACCTACAATATGATAATATCGTGATTCCGAAGTCTGTAACGCCTTCCCGAATTGAAGAAAACTTTAATGTGTTTGATTTTGAGTTAAGTGAAGCTGATATGAACAAAATTGCTGATTTAAATAAAGATTTTCGAAGCGGAGCAGATCCAGCTGAATTTCATGTAAAATAATTAAGAACGAGATGCAGGGAGACCATCCTTGCATCTCTATTTTTTTTCAGCAGAACGGACCATGTAATAGCCTCAGCTGTATACTAGTATAGTTTTCTTTTATGAAAGTAAGATAAAGTAGTTGGATTTTAAATTATAAGATTTTTAAAATAATAGTAACTATTTTATAGATAATGTAGTAAACTAAAAAAGAAATAACTTGGTTCATCCATTTTAAAAGGAGTGATGTTTTATGAGAGAAATGAAAATGCCTAAACGAAATCTTAGTAAAACTTTTAAATTGGAGGAACGGTCGGTGTAATGCTCGTATCCTCCGTCTATTTCAAGGAGGAATTTTATATTGCATAATCTAGAAACGCTAGGTTGGAAGAATGAATTTAATGTAGATCAAGAGAACGTGGTTCGTATTCTTACCGTGCAGAAAAATAGCTATCGAGCTTCTGACGGTGAACTAGACTATCAAGCCCATTTAAGTGGGAAATTTTTAAATGAATCAACAAGTCCATTAGATTTTCCTGCAGTCGGGGATTGGGTAGAGGTTCAGAAGTTATCAGAAGAGAGAAAAGCGGTAATCAAACGTGTTTTACCTAGGGCAAGTCAATTTGTTAGGCAAGCTGCCGGTGAGCGAACAGACCCTCAGATTGTGGCAGCAAATATTGATATCGCTTTTATAGTGAATTCACTGAACCATGATTTGAATGTAAGAAGAATAGAACGTTATATTTTGCTAGCTTATGATAGTGGCGCAATGCCAATCATGTTATTAACGAAGAAAGATCAGGCAACAGAAGATGAAATCGAAGAGGCTATTTCTTCTGTTAAAGAAGTGGCAATCGGAGTACCAATTCTTGCTATAAGCAGCCTAACAGGTGAGGGTATAGAAGAATTGATGAACCATTTATCAACAGGAAAAACAGGTGCCTTATTAGGTTCTTCCGGTGTTGGAAAGTCTACGTTGATTAATGCTATCGTCGGGTATGAGGTTCAAGAGACGAAAGGTATCCGCGAAGATGATAGTAAAGGCCGTCACACTACGACACACAGAGAAATGTTTATGCTGCCTAATGGTGCGATGTTAATTGATACTCCTGGTATGCGCGAGATTCAGCTATGGGATGGGGAATCTGCAATGGAGACGACTTTTCAGGATGTAGAAGTCTTGGAAAAAGAATGTCGCTTCTCCGATTGCGCACATAAAACAGAGCCAGGTTGTCGAATTCAAGAGGCTTTGGAAACGGGAGAGCTTTCCGAAGAACGATATGCCAGTTATTTGAAGCTTCAGCGAGAAATTGCCTTTGAAAAACGAAAACAAAATCAAAAGGCGAAATTAGAAGAAAAGAGTAAATGGAAGAAAATTAGCAAACAGCAAAAGGACTCTTATAAACATAGAGCTCGGTAATCGTGATAAAGGGCGTTGGCTAAGTAGCCAGCGCCCTTGTAATTTTTCCTACAGAATAAGTAAAATTAATCGGTACACAACATAGAATCCGGTTAGGAAAAGTACAGCTGTTTTGATATCATGACGTGCAACATAAAGATATGAAATCATGAATACAGCTATATTTAAGAAAATAGTTGCTAAGGAACTAATCCATGAGTGAATGGTAATATTTAAGAGATCGAATGGTATGGATAGGAGCAAAAATATACTTGGTAAAATCAACCAGGCTCCTAATTTTTCAAAGAAAAAGTTCCAATCATATTTAAGCCCCTTTTTACTAGCGACATTTTGGTACACTAAAATTAATAGGGCAAGAGCAATTGCATAAGATATAGTACGGTGGAAGTAGCCAAAGTAATCACTAAATCCAAAATATCTTGCCAGGTCTAAGTATTCGAAAATACTTAAGAAATTACTAAGTAAAATTAGAACAAGAAATGCAATTATCGTAATAAGTCCAAATTGATGTTTTCCCTTTGCTTCCTCGGTAAGAATAGAGTCAGGATTTTTTAATGTATTGAAGACATATTGAAAATAATTATCGACTTGTCCCGACTTTGGTTTCTTTTTCTGTTCATCTACTACACTATCCGTATTTACTTCATTTTCCATAATAAATCTAGCCTCCATAAATTGTTATACCTTCATAATACGAAACATTTAGTCGGAATTGGTCGGTTTATGGAAGAATGATTCAATATTACCATTACTTGGTAGTAATAAAGTTGGGTGTTATTGGAAAAAGCGACGGACTAATTGCTCGTATTCCTGGAAATAATCTGGGATTTCATGATTAGCTAGACCGATACGCATATTTTGGACAATCGATTCGTTATACCATTTTTGCTCATCTATTCCTGCATTAAAGCTATCCCACACTTTTGGTCCTTGTTCCTTAAGGTCTTTTTCTAACCCTTGTAAATTATCTAGTTTATCAGCGACTATCAAATATTTAATCTCCTTATCAGCATGCTTTACTGTATCAATTGTATGCTGCTTACGTTCTTTCCATGACTTTGATTTATTTTCAGTATGAGCAGCCACGATTTCGGCTACCCTTTTACCAAAATGCTTTTCAATATCCTCTATTTCATAAATGGTGTCTTCTACAACATCATGAAGGTAACCTGCACATACTAATTCATCAGAGAATCCTTCTTTTTCAAGTCTTTCTGCAACTCGGATTGGGTGGGTAATATAGTCGGCATTAGAATTTTTCCGCTTTTGTCCTGCATGGGCAAGTGTTGCGAATTCTCTTGCTTTCTTTTTCAATGAATATATCTCCTTTCAAAATCCCTTTTTCTTCATTATAAAGAATCGAAGGAGCATTTTACATCATCATCACTTTACTTTCATTCAAAGTAAGAAACAAGTAAACTGTAAATAGATAACGTGGATTGGAAGTGTGGATATGGCTGAACAAGGTATTAATAAACGTAAAACAGAACACATTCGATTATGTCTCACCGATCAAGTCGAAGGTGTGAATAAATCTACCGGATTAGAAGGAATTTCTTTTATACATAATGCTTTACCAGAAATTAACTTCTCTAATATAGAAATTAATACGTCCTTTTTACAAAAGGAAATACGTGCACCGTTTCTTGTAAGCTCAATGACAGGTGGTTCGGAGCTTGCCACTGAAATAAATCAGAACTTAGCACTAGCGGCAGAACAGAGGGGATGGGCAATTGCACTTGGATCTACTAGGGCATTGTTAGAAAGTGATAAGCATCAAGAGTCCTTTTTAATACGAAAGCAAGCGCCAACTGTACCGTTGATTGCAAATCTTGGAGCAGTACAGCTTAACTATGGATATGGTGTAGAGCATGCCCAAAGGATTGTAGACATGACAGAAGCTGATGCGCTATATCTTCATTTAAATACACTACAAGAAGTGATACAAGATGAAGGGGATTTAAACTTTGAACAGTTACTTCCCAAAATAGAAGCAGTATGTAAATCGCTAACAGTCCCGGTTGGTGTAAAGGAAGTAGGTTTTGGGATAGATGGCACCGTTGCTAAGAAATTGCATGATGCTGGGGTAGCATTCGTGGATGTCGCAGGTGCTGGAGGAACCTCCTGGAGCCAGGTAGAAAAGCTTCGTTCGAAAGATCCATTACGTAAGGCAGCAGCAGAAGCATTTAATAACTGGGGAATTCCGACGAAGGATTGTATCGTGTCTGTACGAAGTGAATTAGCTGAAGTCCCATTAGTTGCAAGTGGCGGAATGAAAACAGGGCTGGATGCTGCAAAAGCAATTACGATTGGTGCAGATATGATCGGATTTGCTAGATCTCTTCTACAAGCGGCAACAGATTCGGTTGAAGCAGTTGTTAAGGTAATGGAACAAATAGAATTTGAGCTAAAAATTACGATGTTCGGTATCGGAGTTAAGAATCTAAATGAGCTTAAGAACACGAAACGAGTTACGATTATGGGTAAATCTTTATTGGAGGAACAGGACTGAGCGATTATGATCGTTTAGTCTTGTTTTTTTTATATGTTGAAAGGGAAGGTTGACATATTCTTTGGGATTTCTTGATGTTCTTTCAGGATTTGACAGGTTAACTTCAGGACTTCACTACTCATTTTCAGGAATTTCCCCTTTTCCATCAATTTCCTATATAGTTCTAGCTCTCGAACAAATACTAATCTTAAACTAGATAAAAGGAGCTTTTGAATGGATAAGGATATTTTTGAAAGCAGTGACTCTAAGTATATTCCGATGACATCGCTACAGAGTAGGATTGGTCATGAGATGGCGACAGATGTTTATTATTATACCAACCAAATTGTAAACATTATTTTCCTTGGCGATCCAGGCAATAGGAAATGGTATTTAATTGATGCTGGAATGCCTAAATCCGCACCGGAAATTATCAATCAAGCAGCGGAACGGTTTGGTGAGGGTAGTCAACCGGAAGCTATTATTTTAACCCATGGCCACTTTGACCATGTAGGAGGATTAGTGGAATTATTAGAAGGCTGGCATGTTCCGGTATATGCACATGAAGCGGAATTTCCGTATTTGACTGGGGAGCTAAGCTATCCAGAACCAGATTCTACAGTAGAAGGTGGAATGCTTGCTAAACTATCTGCCATCTACCCGAATGAGCCGATCAATATTAAACCCTACTTGAAACCATTACCAAAAGAGGGTCAGCTACCTGGGCTAGAGGAATGGAAATGGATTCACACTCCTGGACATAGCCCTGGTCATGTTTCACTCTTTCGTGAACGAGATGGCCTGTTAATTTCTGGGGATGCATTTGTTAGTGTTAGACAGGATTCCTTTTATAAGGTACTTACCCAAAAGCCTGAGGTATGTGGACCACCTCGCTATTTAACAACAGATTGGCTGTCTGCTAAAACCTCAGTCGAAAGATTACAATCGCTAAACCCTAGAATGGTTATCCCTGGTCATGGTGTGTCTCTACAAGGTGATGAATTAACAGAGGGATTACATGAGCTCGTGCTGAATTTTGATCAGGTTGCTGTGCCAGATTATGGGAAATACATTTAAGTACGATAAGCACAACATTACGATGTAAAATAATGTTGTGCTAAAATACTGGTAAGTGGAAAGAGGTGCGGTAATAAATGAAGATAGAAATTTGGTCAGATTTTGTCTGTCCTTTTTGTTATATAGGAAAGCGAAGGCTGGAGTTAGCCTTACATGAGTTTGAATACCGTGAGAATGTGCAAATTGTATTTAGAAGCTACGAGTTGTATCCGGATGCAGATGCTAAGACAGAGTTAAGTATTCATGAATTTTTAGCAGCGAAGAAAGGAATGCCTGTAGAACAAGCTAAGCAATTAAATGAAAATGTAGGTAAACAAGCAGCGTCTGTTGGCTTAACCTATAATTTTGAAACGATGCAACATGCGAACACATTTGATGCCCATCGACTGGCTAAGTATGCGGACACGAAGCATTTAGGTAAAGAAATAACCGAAAAGCTGTTACATGCGTATTTTACTGATGGTGAATTAATTAGTGATTATTCTACATTGAAAAGGCTTGCAACCGAAGTTGGATTGGATTTGGAAGAGGTCGAGGAGTTGCTATTAACCAATCGCTATGCCAAACGTGTACGCGATGATGAAGAACTTGCAGAGAAAATTGGGGTTAGTGGAGTACCATTCTTTGTTTTTAATGAAAAATATGCTATTTCTGGTGCCCAACCTAAAGAAGTGTTTCAAGAAGTATTAGAAAAAGTATGGGAAGAAGAAAGTAAACAACCGACCTTACAAAATATCAATCCAAAAGGATCTAAGACTTCTTATTGCACAGGCGAGGGTTGTGAAGTAGAAGACTAATATTTGTTTTATAGCTTGCTAAAGATCTAGCAGGCTTTTTTTCTATATAATGTTGAAAAATGTAGCTCTATTTTTATTGACGGATTATCCATATGTGCTATACTCGACATAGAGGTTTTTAATTGATAATGAATCTCATTCTTATTTAGAATCAATTAAATATAATAATGATTATTATTAAAGGATTTTTCATATGAAATTACGTTACTTGGTTATCGTGCTTATTGTTTTGTCTATTATATCGGTTTTCATCGGAGTTTCTGATGTTACGCCATTAGACTTGTTTAGTCTGACTGAAGAGCAGGCTCAAATTCTATTAGTTAGCAGACTGCCAAGGTTAGTAAGTATCTTAATTGCGGGTATGAGCATGAGTGTTGCAGGGCTTATTATGCAACAGCTTAGTAGAAACAAGTTTGTTTCTCCAACTACTGCAGGTACATTGGATTCTGCTAGATTAGGTGTTCTAGTTTCATTATTAGTATTCACTGCGGCTAGTCCGCTACAAAGAATTCTAGTATCATTTGCTTTTGCATTAATTGGCACATTCATCTTTATGAAGCTACTAGACCGAATCAAATTTAAGGATGCTATTTTTATTCCGTTAGTTGGGTTAATGTTTGGGAATATTATCAGCTCCATGGCTACGTTTCTTGCGTATAAGAATGATTTGATACAAAATATGTCTTCTTGGATGCAAGGCGATTTTTCCATGATTATGAGTGGGAATTATGAAGCTATTTATATTAGTATTCCGATCTTAGTGATAGCGTTCCTTTACGCTAATAAATTCACTATAGCCGGTATGGGTGAGGATTTCTCAAAGAATCTAGGGCTTAATTATCGGCAAGTAGTTAATATTGGATTGGTTGTTGTGGCACTTGTAACAGCATCTGTCGTACTAACCGTTGGTGTGATACCATTTCTAGGACTAATTATTCCGAATATCGTGGCGATTTATCAAGGTGATCATTTAAAGAAAACACTACTACACACGGCATTTCTTGGTGCCATCTTTGTACTGATTTGTGATATTGTTGGTCGAACGATTATTTATCCATATGAAATTCCAATTAGCCTAACGGTTGGTGTAATAGGTAGTGCGATATTTATCTACCTATTATTAAGGAGAAAGAAATATGGCCTATAAGAAAAAAACAATCATTCTCGCTATCGTAGCAATCGCATTAACCGTATTGTATGTTCTCTATGATTTAAAAGGCAATGTAGGTTACATATTGCCAAGAAGAATTATAAAAGTCTTGGCAATCGTGTTAACGGGTGGAGCTATTGCGTTTGCCACAACTGTATTTATGACGATTACAAACAACCGAATACTCACACCAAGCGTACTAGGATTAGATTCATTATATATGCTAATCCAAACCTTTATTATTTTTGTCTTTGGATCTAATTCTCTTATTATGATGAACAGCAGTATTAACTACCTAGTTTCTATTGCTGCAATGATTGTATTCTCATTATTACTGTATCAGTTCCTTTTCAAGGGAGAGAAAAATAATATATACTTCCTCCTACTAATCGGAATGATCTTGGGGACGTTCTTTAATAGTTTTACATCATTCTTTGAGGTTTTGATTGATCCAAATGAATTTATGGTAGCCCAGGATAGAGGATTTGCAAGTATTAATAACGTTAACAAAGATTTAGTTTATCTCTCTATTGGGATTATTGTTCTCGTATTACTTTACTTTATAAGGTTTTATAAATATTTAGATGTTATAGCGCTTGGGAAAGATGATGCGGTTAATTTAGGGGTAAGCTATGATTATGTCATTAAGCGGCTTCTAATCATTGTTTCCATTCTAACAGCTGTTGCAACTGCATTAATTGGCCCGATAACATTCTTAGGACTATTAGTAGTCAATATAACATATGAATTCTTGAAGACATACCGTCATTTATATATTTTACTAGCATCTGTATTCATTAGTATTATTGCACTTGTTGGAGGGCAATTTATTGTCGAAAAGATATTTACCTTCCAAACAACTATTAGTGTCATTATTAACTTTATTGGTGGCGCGTACTTTCTATATCTTTTGTTAAAGGAGAATCGATCATGGTAGAGGTTAAAAATCTGTTAAAGACATACAACCGTAAAAAGGTCGTCGATGATGTTACCCTGAAAATTGAAAAGGGTACAATGACATCGTTTATCGGTCCTAACGGTGCTGGTAAAAGTACCTTGATTTCGATAATTACTCGATTGATAGCAAAAGATTCCGGAAACATTCAAATCGATGGTCAAGATGTTTTAAAAACAGATAGTAACGAGCTAGCAAAGAAAATTTCTGTATTAAAGCAATCGAACAGCATTAACCTGAAGTTGACGGTTCGTGAATTAGTTTCTTTTGGAAGATTTCCGTATTCAAAAGGTAAACTAACGAAGGAAGATGAAGAGAAAATTGACGAAGCTCTTAACTATATGGAGCTTATGGAATTGGAAAATAAATATTTAGATGAACTTAGTGGTGGTCAAAGACAGCGAGCTCATATTGCTATGGTTATTGCTCAGGATACAGAGTATATCTTCCTGGATGAACCACTGAATAATCTAGATATGCGCCATTCGACACAAATCATGAAGATTTTAAGAAGGTTAGTAGATGAATTAGGAAAAACGATTCTAATTGTAATTCATGATATCAACTTCGCATCCTGCTATTCAGACAATATTGTCGCACTTAAGGATGGGAAGATTGTGAAACAGGGACGTGCGTGTGATGTTATTGACGCATGTGTCCTGAAGGAACTATATGACATGGATATTGAAATTCAAGAAGTTGGCGATAAGCGAATCTGTGTCTATTACTAATTGGTTAAGATCTAATGTTGTGTGAAAAGAATAGAGAGAATCTTTTTACGCTAAATAAAAAAGCCCTTCATAATGGAAGGGTAACATTTATCACCAAACCACTATAAAGGGAACTCACAAATTCATCATACCTTATATTTTTTGGTTGGTAAATGATTATGCCCAGATTTCGTGTTTCATTCCAATGATTCTATTTTGGGAAATTGTAGAGCGCTCCAATTTCCGTTAGTGGCTCATCTGCCAATTATTGGAATGCACGTATTTACATAATGAAGCGGTAAAAAAATAGAAACAATTTTGGGGGACGTAATTCTTCTCCATTCTAAGTAATACAACATTAGCTTAATAAATATAAACATAAAAGGAGAAATACCTTATGAAGAAAATTTTAATACTATTTAGTATTAGTATATTGTTTACCGTATTAGCAGCATGTGGTGATTCAGAGGATACAGGGTCGAAGCAATCTGCTGAAGCAGAAACGATTAGTATTAAGCATGAGCTGGATACAACGGATGTACCAGTAAATCCGGAGAAAGTAGTAGTATTTGACTTTGGTACTTTAGATAGCTTAGACAAGCTAGGTATTGATGTAACGGGAGTACCTCAAGGAGGATCTATTCCTGAATATCTATCGAAGTTTGAGAGTGATGACTATGAAAATGTTGGTTCTTTGAAAGAGCCAGACTTTGATAAGCTTGCAGAAATTGATCCAGACCTAATTATTATTTCTGGTCGTCAGGCTGAACTTTATGACCAATTAACGGAATTAGCACCAACTATTTATCTTGGTGTAGATACGACTCGCTACATGGATTCATTTAAAGAAAACCTTGATGTAATTGGCAAAATATGGGGTAAAGAAGAGGAAATTCAAACACAACTAGCAGCAATTGAAGATTCGATTGCAAGCTTACAAGAAAAAGCAAAAGCTAGCGATGTGAATGGTTTAATTATTCTAGCGAATGATGATAAGATTAGTGCCTATGGTGCTAATTCAAGATTTGGTTTAATTCATGATGTATTCGGTATTAAGCCTGTTGATGAAAATATTGAAGCTTCTACACATGGTATGAATGTATCCTTTGAATATGTAGTGGAGAAGGATCCAGATATGCTGTATGTTATTGACCGCAGTGCAGCAGTTGAAGGTAATAGTACTGCAAAACAACTTGTAGAAAATAAATTAGTTGAAAATACAAAAGCATACCAAAATGATAACATTGTCTATTTAAATCCTGATTTCTGGTACTTATCTGGAGGCGGATTAGTCTCTGTTGAGGAAATGGTAAATGAAATCAGTGATAGTTTAGAATAAAAGAAGAAAGCAATCCTAATTATAAAAATTGGGATTGCTTTTTTTGTGTCATTTGAAAACCCCTGGCTATGCCGGGGGTTCCGGAGAGCTTATAGCGTGGTATTAAAATTAAAAAAGGCCTCTCTTCGTGATAAGATATAGTTGGTTTCCCGACCACTACATCAAATAAA
>NZ_JBCPXV010000110.1:0-1676 GCF_039581225.1 Ornithinibacillus proteolyticus
CAAGGGAGAATACGCCCTTGACAGAACCTGCCACATGAAAGGCATGGTTGGCAAGATGGGAAGGAGCAAAACTCAATGCACCTTAAATTTATAAAAAAGTTGTCTTGACGATGGGGTCCACTTTAAATTCCACTCAAAATATATTATAATAGTATTGAAATAGTTTTTAACATAACCGTTTACTTTAGGAGATGAATTTCAGATGAAAGCGTTAAGATGGCATAATGCTAAAGATTTAAGACTAGAAAATATCGAAGAACCTACTGTAAAAAAAGGTGAAGTAAAACTTAAAGTTGAGTGGTGTGGAATTTGTGGAAGCGATTTACACGAATATACAGCCGGCCCAATTTTTATTCCTAAGGAAACACCACATCCATTAACTGGAGATAAAGCTCCGATTGTTATGGGGCATGAATTTTCTGGACAAGTTGTTGAAATTGGTGAAGGTGTAACCAAAGTACAAGTTGGTGATCGTGTTACAGTAGAACCAATTTATAATTGCGGAAAATGTGATGCTTGTAAACAAGGGAAATATAATCTTTGCGCAGATATGGGATTCTATGGTCTTGCTGGCGGTGGCGGTGGGTTTTCTGAATTCACTTCTGTTCCAGAACACATGCTGCATAAACTTCCAGAGAATGTATCATATGAACAAGGTGCACTTGTTGAACCGTCAGCTGTTGCTCTTCATGCTGTGAAACAAAGTAAACTACAAGTTGGTGATAAAGCAGCCGTATTTGGAACTGGTCCAATTGGTTTATTAGTGATTGAAGCCTTAAAAGCAGCAGGTGCAGCAGAAATCTATGCAGTTGAATTATCTGAACAACGTAGACAAAAGGCAGAAGAGCTTGGAGCCATCGCAATTGATCCAAATAATGGTGATGCCGTACAACAAATTCAAGAGCTTACAAGTGGCGGGGTAGATGTTGCTTATGAAGTCACTGGGGTACCACCTGTTTTAAAACAAGCTATCAATTCAACCAAATTTAATGGAGAAACAATGATTGTTAGTATTTTTGAAACAGAGGCTCCGATTCACCCACAAAATATCGTGTTGAAAGAACGTACTTTAGCAGGAATTATCGGATACCGTGATGTGTTTCCAGCTGTTATTAGTTTAATGGCACAAGGTTACTTCCCTGCAGATAAATTAATAACGAAACGTATCACACTTGATGAAGTAATAGAAGAAGGATTCGAAGGTCTACTAAAAGAAAGAAATCATATAAAAATCTTAGTAAAAGCTGAGTAGTTTAATTAACCGGAATCTTATTATAGGATTCCGTTGGAATTTGATTATCAATAATGGACTTATTATGTTTACTTTCTCCGAAATAGTTGTATGTTTTATTAACTTATACAAATTGTGCTAACAAGTATGAATCTCAAGACAATACTACTCAAAATCAAATTTACCTTGCATTTAAAGCAAGTGCTCTCTTATGCTGATAAAAAAGGGGCTGGGACATAACTAGCCAAGAATAATAAAAAAATGGTTCCGATCATCGTTTTTGGATGATTGGAACCATTTTCATTAGGCTATTGTCATTTTTTTTAAGTTAACTCGCTTTAGAGGCGGTGTACTTCCTTAGATTCACCGCCATTAACGCAAATCCTAATTCATTTTCTACTTTGGATTTGCCCCTCACTGACATTCGAGTGAAGCGCAAATTAGC
>NZ_JBCPXV010000111.1:0-1658 GCF_039581225.1 Ornithinibacillus proteolyticus
GATTGAGTCAAGTATTTGTGGGAGATTTTTAAAGTCCCTTATTTTGTATTGTTTTAATTCCAAATTTGACAACGGTTTCAGATTTATATCTTTCCATCTGTTTCCGCTTTTTTACTTTTTTAAATTCCCCGCAATCCTTTTAAAGCATCTGTAATTGGTTTTCCTATAGCCTGTTTTAAATAACCCAAGTTGTTCCGAGTTGCTTCTGCAGCGCTGTCCTTTAGCTTCTCTACAAAGTGTTTAGGTGGCTTTTCTTCCTTGTTTTTCCGTGTTAAGTCCTGCGTCTGTTCAAGTATCCCATGTAGCGTTTTAATCTCCAGTTTGTCTTTCAAAGCGACCATGATATCAATGAATTTATCAAGTCCTTTATCACTCCAGCTACGTCCATTTTTAAGCCGTCTAGCGAAAACACTCATGGTTCCTTCCGCACTACCCATTGGACGGAATCCTGTTGTGTCTATACCTTTTCCTTTTAATTTTTCACGGTAATCTCCCAGTGCTTCCGGATATTGAGAAAGCTGCGCAATTAACTCTTCCAGTCGTTCTTCTTTCTTTTCATTATCAAGCGTGCCCACAGCGCTGTTTAATTCCACCATGAAACCTTCCCAGTCATATTTTGCTAGTTTCTTTCGGATGGAACGATATCTTGAATGATCCCGAAATAAACGCTGCACATCCCGGGCAACATGAAAACGATCAATGACAAAAGTCGCGTTGTGTTGGAAATAATCCCGGCAGGATGTAATCCACTTCGCTCCATCTCCGTTAATAACTAGGTGATGCTTGGTTGGATCGTACTCGTAAGTCGTCATTAAAAACTGTTCAAATTCCTCCCAAAACGGGAGTTTCCCTTCATGAATGAAATGTCGTTTTTCAACTAGTTTTGCCCGTTTGCCATTCATTTCCCAGCCCTGATGCACACTGGCAATCTTAATTTCCCTTCCTTTTTTCTTTTTCTCCTGACTTTTTGTATAAAGTCCGTCAACCTCCACAAACACAACATCATTTTCTAGTGATACTGATTCTTCTGGAACTACTTCTGTATTCAAAAGCTGTTGACGTATACCTTCATGACTGATTACAGGGTAGCCCAAAAGCTTCTCCATTGTTTTACCAGCCTGTCTGTAGGAAACGCCTGTCACGGCCAGTTCAATAGCTAAATCCTGCACCACTGGACTCATACCTTTCGTACCGTCAAAAGCCAAATATTGATCCAATAAATAAACGTACTTTCCAGATTCTTTATCTCGATAATAATTTCTTTTCAGTTCTACCTGACCAAAAACAGAATCAAACTTTAGAGTTCGCTTATCCTTTAGATAAAACCTTTTTTTATCTCTTCCTAAAGCAATCGCCTCATCTAATTCTTTAAGAGTCTGTACCATCACCTGGGAAAAGCTTTCCTGCAAAGCTCGGTATGTAATTTTTTCTAATTCTTTCATTGTTAGCGTAGATATGATATCTTTCATTTGAGGGCCTCTTTCTATAGTTGTTGTTGTAGGAAACTTAACTATACAAAAGAAGGTCCTTTTTTTCATTGAAAATGCCTCTATACTACTACCGCGCTCCGCTTGCTGGCCTCATCTTTGGTGTTGAAGTCGTAAGACTTCAACACCAAAGATGAGGTATATGTTCTCCCATAAACATTTTACTCTAAC
>NZ_JBCPXV010000112.1:0-1557 GCF_039581225.1 Ornithinibacillus proteolyticus
ATGAATTTCATAATTCTTAGCCCTTGTGTATCAAGGGGTTTAAGAGATAAAAAAAGAAGTACCTCCCCAAATCTTGTATAATGGTAGTTGACCACAAACCATAAAAAGACTGGAGGAGTACTTCTTATGACTATTATACGACAACCTAGCCTATTTGGCATACAGGAATTATTTGACATGGAACCTACCCAAAAATATGAAGCCATTATTTCAGCGGTAGATTTGGATTCGATGTACCATCAAGTGGCGAAAAAATCACGGTTGGGTGCACCGGAAGAACTAAACTATGCAGCCATGATTATCTCCACCTTTGTAAGATACATAGAGCGCATCCCTACGATGAAGGATCTTATAAAACGTCTTCATGATGATCTAGCTTTTAAGTTAAATTGTGGCTTTTTGGTTTCTGATCATGTGCCTTCAGAATCCTCCTATTCACGTCTCATAACGAAATTGGAGGAAAGCGATATCCTTGAGAAAGAACAAGAAAAAGTGGTCCTCCAGGCTATTGCAGAAGGTTTCATCACGGATGATACAGTGGCCATTGATGCAACCCATTTTGAAGCACGAGACCAAGCGCAGCCAAAAGAAGAAAAGCCAAAATCTGAACCCCAAAAACGTGGTCGGAAATCAAAAGATGAGCGTGACGGGTGGCTTAAAGAACAAGCTGAAACGGAAGCCAATTTACCTTTATATGATAGAAAAATTGTGGCCCAATTAGATGTTCCCCTAGCCGAACTACGTGCCGAAGTTCCCCAAGACCCTAAATGGGGCGTGAAAAAGAACTCAGAAGGACAAAATGTTTTTTGGTTTGGCTACAAAGGTCATTTAGCCGTTGGTACATCAAGCCAATACATTCTACAGGCTCTTTTTTCATCTGGGAGTCTAAATGATGGTAAGGCAGCTATCCCTTTACTGAAAGGAATTCAGGAACGCCTTCACCTTCCATTACGTTATCAAACAATGGATGCGGGCTATGACTATGAACCCATATACGAGCAGGTACATCGAATGGGACAACAATCCGTCATCGCGTATAATAAGCGAAATGAAGGGGAAATCATTGGCTATGATAAACACTTTGCCCCAACTTGTTTCAGAGAGCATTCTTATCGTTATGATAGTTTTGATCCTAAATATGAAACATTGAAATACACAAGACCAAAGGAATGCAGCGACTGTCCCTTAGCTAATGAAGGTATTTGCCAAAAGGTTTATAAAGTGAAAATCACTTCAGACCTTCGCAGATATACCGCACCAGCACGCGGGTCACAAGCATGGAAAAACATTTTCAAACGTCGTACTGCCGTAGAACGGGTTAATGCCTATCTGAAAGAATTCTTTCAACTGAACAATGTTCGCTATCGTACTGGGAAACGTGCAAAAATTCATTTTGACATGGTAACCCTTATTTATAATGCTTCAAAGTTAGCCGCAGACCGAATTAATGTACAATTAAATCAGCAACAAGTAGCATGATTTCTGTTTTTAAAAATACATTTTAGAAATTCTGTAGGATTCTGTATTTTTAAAAAGAGCAATTATGAAATTGACTCA
>NZ_JBCPXV010000113.1:0-1521 GCF_039581225.1 Ornithinibacillus proteolyticus
ACCTCAATCGTATCTTTCAACTGCTTTGTCATTCTGCAGTAATCACACTTCTCACAACGTACTGGATCCGCATGACCATTCTTCACTTCCATGATTCGCTCAAGCTTCATTTCTGTGTATTCATACTCGAACTCAAATCGTGATTCATCAAAGTGTATAATCGCCTTATTTGGCGGTTTTTCCTTCGTAACAGCTACGATATACGGCGTATATAAATCTCCTGTTACTAGGTGTATAACCCTGCGATAAATCGCCATTTGAAGCACGTAATCCCACGCTTCAACAAAAGATACCCAACCATCATATTTATTGCTCCAGTATCGGTTATATAGATTCTGAGTGGTCTTTAAATCGCTGAAAATAGCGTTACTATGATTAACGGAATCCACTTTGATTTTCCACTGTACGCCGAACAATTCAGCTGTAAATATCTGCTCTTTTTCACCTTCTAGAGCAAACATGGCGAACTTGTCATTTTTGATAGTTTCAATCATGAGGTCAGCTTGTTCGTAATCAGCGTATTTACTACCGTTTTTCTTGAATATGACTGAATTGTTCTCATCAATAAACCGTTGGAATGCTTCATCACTTTCAAATGCTGCATGAGTATAAGAGCCAACTGTCATTGCTGGCGATTGTACTCTTTCCCAATCGCCATTCAGATAAGCCATTGTTCCAGCTTCACATTCCACAAAGTTCTTGAAGAGACTGACAGACATATACTGCCTGTCAGCTTCTAATGAATAATAATTACTCGGTGATAAGCTCACCTTGTTCAAAGTCGATTTCATCAGCTTTCACGTCCTTTTCAGGCTCATTCTTGTCTTTCGTTGGCTCTTTAGTAGTTTTATCCTTGTCTTTCTCAAACGCCTCTGTAAGCTTTGTTTCTTGCTTTGATTTGACCTCTTTAGAGAACCAATCTTCTACTTTTGACATTCCGTCTTTTAGAGAGTTGAATATCTGAACTAAATCGAGTAAATCTCTTTCTGTGAAAGCATCAATACTGTAACCAAAACGAGCTTCTATCTGCTCTTGAGTAACCCGGTGCTGTTCCTTGAATCCTTTTAATGCTCTTGATATACGGTCTTTCAGCGGACTATCATTTTGACCAGATAACGTTTTGTTACATTCTTCAACTGCACGCTCAATAATGTCACCAGGAATTACAGCTAAGATACAAGACCTTACCCTTCTAGCTCCTTGGTTAGCGACCATTTCATAAATGTCACGTGGATCAGTTAGTTTTTTAATTGATTGCCCGGCCTTTCTTGAATGTTTAACCGTAAACACCTTTTCGCTACGTGTGTTAGTTTCTAAGTCCCACGCATAAGCCATTACAGTGGATTCGCCATCACGTTGTTCTAGCTCCTTAATTCCGGATGATATATTACCCCAATTTTGAGCTATAACTTCTGCAAGTCTGATAGATGGGCCTTCAACTTTAGTTCCACCTCTTGGGTAGCTGTAGACTGCCGTTTGCGCAAGTGAAGGTCTCTTACATGCATCCAAAATACGTTGTTC
>NZ_JBCPXV010000114.1:0-1515 GCF_039581225.1 Ornithinibacillus proteolyticus
GCCGCAGACCGAATTAATGTACAATTAAATCAGCAACAAGTAGCATGATTTCTGTTTTTAAAAATACATTTTAGAAATTCTGTAGGATTCTGTATTTTTAAAAAGAGCAATTATGAAATTGACTCAATTAGAATTATACTAGAATATTCTTTATTTGATATGGGTATTTAGTCTCGTTTATATTGGGAAAGTTATAGGTATTGATGAAAGTTCAAATTTTTTAGGGTTATATTATTTAGAAAATTCTATGAAAAATTTTCTAATATCTTCTGGAAGCTTATCAATTTTCAATACTTTCAGTCTGTTTGTGCCGGGTGTAGTCATCGCAATATATGTCTTGTCTTGATATACAAAAAATGAATACTGTTGTATTTCTGTTGGTGCATTTCCGGGCTCTGTTAAAAAGTCAAGATCATTTATATTTAGGTTAACTTCATATCCTTCTAACATTATCTGTTCAGCTTCATCTATATTATTTAGATTAGAGATACTTTGATATAATTCAATAGAGTCTTTCGGCGTATATAGATAAACATAATACAACCCCATTAATCCAATAACAAAAATTGCAACAGCTAAAATTATCCAACCTGTTTTTACATTATTTAACATTTTCAAAACATTACCCCCCTTCTAGAATTATTGTTTATTTTATCATTTAGAAAATAATAACGCACTTACTTTTAAAGGATTCAGATAAGAAGTGCGATTAAGAGTATTACAATATATCCCACGAATATATATATCCAAAAGATATTGCACAATTACAGAAGAAGAAATTGAATTTGAACTGAACGTACCACTAGACGTATTTAATGTTTCTAGGATTTTTTTGCCTTTTCCTTATTCATCATGATTATTATTCTCCTCTTTTTATATCCTAATATATCTACTCTATTTCGTGTTCTTCAATTATCCATTTAATAGCAATGACAAAAGTGATGATTGACAAGATAATTAATATTAACATTTTATAAGGAATCGACCAACTAACACCAAAAATGTAATTAATTCCTTCCACCGAAAAAATAATTAACCCAAAAGGAATGAATGTAAATATTGAACCTAAAATTAAACCAATTAAAAATTCTATGATTAACATTACAAAGTTAAAAAATAACTCTAATATGAATAGATATAGTGAAAACTTTCCTTTTTTATTTTTACATAGTTGAATCGGAGGAATTAAATAAGGATTCATAATTTCAATTTCCTTTCAAAATCTATATAACTTTATACAGTTATATAATAAACTATATATATATTATTGTAAAAATAATAGTTTCATAACCTAAAAGAATTGACACCGTTTTTAAAACCCTGTAAAATCAGGGTGTCACTTTGAACGGTATTTTGCGCATATTTTAAATACTATTTTGCACGAGATGAAAATCGAGTAGGAGGAGGCGATTAACCTCCGACCTCTCACACCACCGTACGTACGGTTCCGTATACGGCGGTTCCATCTAAGTCCAACGTAACGTTTGATATCTACTAAATAGACTCTTTAGCCCT
>NZ_JBCPXV010000115.1:0-1337 GCF_039581225.1 Ornithinibacillus proteolyticus
TTCCTCCTGTTTTTAGACATAAAAAATAACGCCCTATTCAGCGTTTTGTAATTGCTCCAATTCGAATTGAAGCCTTCTTATTTCTTTTTCCCTTTCGGTGAGTTCAGGTTCAATTATTTCCTCTCCCTCTTTCACTCGCAGTTTAGGTGTAATGCCATCTAGATAAAACTCGCATTTGTCAATTTGCTCGGCAACATAGTCATCGACATAAAATTGGAAGCCTTGCTCCGTTGCGACTGCTTGATTGCCAATAATCACAGATGATATAGCACCGTCATGTATTTTTAAAAATACTTTTAAAGTACCAGCTTGCCTTGTGTCATACGTTTTGATTACCACGCTATCACACTCCTTTTGTTAAATTATCCAATTGCAGGAATATCATCTGTCAAGAACACTCTATCAATTCTAAAAATAATCGTGTTATTTCCACTTACATCTGACTTATTTACACCAATTCTCAATTGAAAGTTCCTCACCTCATAAGTAGGTGTCCCTAAATCAATAATTATTGGTGCTTGATTCGGCCTTCCTCCTGGTTCGTGCCACTCTATATAAAGTCGGTTGTCTCCTTCCCAAACTTGTGTGTTATGTCTAGGGTTTGTAACATTAATACCTTTACGATAACCAATTACTAAATATCTAGCTGAATGCACAAATTCATAAGTTGTAAACTTGACTGACCACCCTTTATCAGGGTCACGAATATCTCGGTAATCTCCACCGCCAACAATAGCTTCGTATCCTGCTCTGTAAAACCCTCTCGAAGCTCGAAATACTCCATCTATCAAGTTTCCAGATAAATTTACATAGTCCATATCGTATGGATCAACACTTGTCACGTTAAAATCTTGTTTAACCATACCATCTTGCATCCAAACCGCACCATCAGGTCTTGATATTCTTAGCTTACCGTTAACCAAAGAAAGATTGTCACCGAAATAACCTGCTTTTGCATTTACTGTTCCAGTAAAACTTCCACTCGCACCTTCCAAATGCCCAGCAAACTTCACGTTGCCATTACTGTCGACAATAAACTGGTCGTTAACATTTAACCCGACCAAACTCTTTATATGATTCGCTGTTATGCTGTTAGCGACAATCGACTGCTCGCCCCATTTAGCTTCGACCCATTGCGTTCCGTTAAATCTGTACATTAGATTATCGCGCGATGTGTCAAACCAAACATCGCCGATTTTTCTTCCTGTTATTGAAGGTTGTGTCGATTGGGTAAATACGCTGTTCTTCCCATCTGCGGTTGTTTTCGCTTGTTGGGCTTCTTGTTTTGCTCGTTCGGCTTCTTGTTTCGCTTCGTCGATTTCGGCTTGTACATCTTC
>NZ_JBCPXV010000116.1:0-1326 GCF_039581225.1 Ornithinibacillus proteolyticus
TTATCAGGCGTGCGCTCTAACCAGCTGAGCTACAGGCCCATAAATTAATGGAGCGGGTGAAGGGAATCGAACCCTCGACATCAGCTTGGAAGGCTGGAGTTTTACCATTAAACTACACCCGCATAAAGTATAGAAATAAATATTCTTTTTTAGCCAGACTTATTAATAAAGCCTCGGATCGGGAAGACAGGATTCGAACCTGCGACCCCATGGTCCCAAACCATGTGCTCTACCAAGCTGAGCTACTTCCCGATAAAATGGCGCGCCCGAGAGGAGTCGAACCCCTAACCTTTTGATCCGTAGTCAAACGCTCTATCCAATTGAGCTACGGGCGCAAAAGCGACATTCTTAATAATACCATATTAATCATATTAAATCAAGTCGTTTATTTGTATTAAACAAACACTGGAACTAAGTGCGGCCGAGAGGATTTGAACCTCCACGGGATTAACTCCCACTAGGCCCTCAACCTAGCGCGTCTGCCATTCCGCCACGACCGCATTAATACGGACTTTACATTTTGTAGTGGTGCGGGTGAAGGGAGTCGAACCCCCACATCCGAAGATACTAGATCCTAAGTCTAGCGCGTCTGCCAATTCCGCCACACCCGCATATTTAAATGGTGAGCCATGAAGGATTCGAACCTTCGACCCTCTGATTAAAAGTCAGATGCTCTACCGACTGAGCTAATGGCTCATAGTAATGAGTGATTCTAAATTAATTTGAGCGTCCATTAAGGTTTACCCCTGCATCTCCAAGCATATTCAAGGATGTGTATGCTTCGGGGTTACTCGTAGCTTATTCGGTGGAAGTCTTGCTCGTTGCTCTACCGACTGATTTAATGGCTCATAATGAAAAGTGGTGCCGGCCAGAGGACTTGAACCCCCAACCTACTGATTACAAGTCAGTTGCTCTACCAATTGAGCTAGGCCGGCATGGTGGAGGATACAGGGCTCGAACCTGTGACCCCCTGCTTGTAAGGCAGGTGCTCTCCCAGCTGAGCTAATCCTCCGCCTGGCGGCGTCCTACTCTCGCAGGGGCAATGCCCCAACTACCATCGGCGCTGAGAAGCTTAACTTCTGTGTTCGGTATGGGAACAGGTGTGACCTTCTCGCTATCGCTACCAGACATTGTCTTAAAATCAAGACAAGATATATTATATGCATTCCCAAAGAGAAATGCAAGGGTTTTTTAAAAATAATTATACCCTGAAAACTAAATAAGAGTAAACAAACGATATCAAATAAGTTAGTTAAGTCCTCGATCTATTAGTATCCGTCAGCTCCACGTGTCACCACGCTTCCACCTCGGACCTATCAACCTCAT
>NZ_JBCPXV010000117.1:0-1272 GCF_039581225.1 Ornithinibacillus proteolyticus
CATCGCTAAAAGTGCATATACTCCTATTGATACTCCAACAAGTATTGGAATGGCCGATATATAATCGAGTGCTATATTGGTCATTCCTTCTTTTATTTTTGTCCCAATCCACTCTCCTACATATGCTGCTGGTGCCTTAATCTCCATTACGTCTTAGCAACTCCTCTCATGACACTTGCTAGTACGTCAAATATCATAGGCAGTACGCTAATTAGCACGTAACCCATCGAAGCCTTACTAATCATGGAGAACCCTCTATCACTGTTTCCGATTATGACAAATATGGCACCACCTAAAACTACAGCTAAGGCTATAGGATATGCAGCGCCTTGTATTAATTGTAGTAATGGATCAAATGCTGTCATCATTTTTTCTTCTATTGATTGTTCGGCAGCGAATACGGTACCTGGAACAAAAGGGGCTACAGCTAGTGGTACTAACGACAATGTAGGAGGTTTTACAGCTTCGTGTTCCCTTCTCATAAACTCTCTAAAATCATACGTTTTTGTCTTCATGTACAACCTCCTCATAATTTTCTCCGGTTAGTTTTTTATAAACATAAAGCAAATTTGCTAGATGAGAGAATTCCTCTATGGATCCATAAGACTTCAAGTTTTTAATTGCTTCAGTAACGACTCTTGTTACTGATTCCTTTTCGCTATCTGTCATTTTTAGATTCAATCTTAATCCCTCCTATAATAAATTCGCATTCATACGATAAATACGGTAGGTGTATCCATAATTCATGATTATGTGGGGTTCTAATTTTAAGACTGCCACCGTCCCAATCTATAACTTCTAATGGCTCAAATCTATTGATGGTAAATTCTTGACCATCATAAATATAGAGTAAAGATGCTAAATCTTTGTGAGTAATTTTTATGATCCGTTTTATGCTTATCCCTCCTAATTAATATCCGTATCAAGATAAACCTCAACGTCCAATCCCTCGCATAACTCTAATAAACTATCCCTGCGATAAGGTGTAGTAGTTACCCAATAAAGCTTAGGCATTCCCTTGAACGAGTTCCTTTCTATCAGTCTCCTATACTTATCTATTTTCACTTTGTTCTTCTTCATTTTTTGTTGATTATCTATTTCGACTATGTGGTGCCTCTTATTCTGAATAAAGTGAGCATCAGCGATAATGACTATCTCGCCTTTTGTTCCCTCCCCACTGATCATTTTTACTTCATTTCGCCAGTTAGCTGGTTGTTTGAGGTGTATATAGAGGTCATTACGCATTAGGTAATGTTTTGCTGTGGTTATTTT
>NZ_JBCPXV010000118.1:0-1161 GCF_039581225.1 Ornithinibacillus proteolyticus
GAATCAATTTCATAATTGCTCTTTTTAAAAATTCACAGACCTACAGAATTTCTAAAATATACTTTTAAAAAACAATAATCACGCGGCTTGTTGCTGCTGAATTAATTGTGCATTCATACGATCTGCCGCTAACTTTGAAGCGTTATAAACAAGCGTAACTATGTCAAAATGACCTTTTGCACGCTTTCCAGTACGATATCGAACATTGTTTAGTTGAAAGAATTCTTTAAGATAAGCATTAACTCTTTCGACCGCAGTGCGACGTTTAAAAATATTTTTCCATGCCATCGATCCACGAGCTGGTGCCGAATATTTTCTAAGATCTGTCGTTATTTTCATTTTAAAAACCTTTTGACAGATGCCTTCGTTAGCCAATGGACAGTCACTACATTCTTTTGGTCTTGTATATTTTAAGGTTTCATATTTGGCATCAAAACTGTCGTAACGATAAGAATGCTCTCTGAAACAAGTAGGGGCAAAATGTTTATCAAAACCGATTGGTTCTCTTTCATTTCGCTTGTTGTATGCGATGATTGAGCGTTGTCCCATGCGGTGTACCTGTTCGTAGATGGGTTCATAATCATAGCCAGCGTCCATGGTTTGATAACACAAGGAAGAAAGAGATAAATTTTCATGGATTCCTTTCAGTAAAGGAATCGCTGCTTTACTATCATGTAAGTTTCCGGAAGAAAAAGCAGTCTGAAGAATATACTGACTCGACGTACCAACGGCTAAATTACCTTTATAGCCAAACCAAAAAACATTCTTACCTTCTGAATTCTTTTTCACACCCCACTTCGGGTCTACAGGCATTTCAGAGCGTAATTCATCTAAAGGTGCGTCTAATTGAGCTTCAATTTTCTTTTCATAAAGAGGCAGACTAGCTTCCTTTTCAGCTTGTTCTTTTAGCCATTGGTCACGCTCTTCTTTGGATTTGCGACCACGTTTTTTCGGCTCTGGTTTTGACTTTTCTTCTTTTGATGGTGCTTGATCACGAGCTTCAAAATGAGTGGCATCAATAGCGACTGTATCATCTGTAATAAAACCTTCTTCAATTGCTTGGAGGACAACTTTTTCAAATACATCCTCCAAAATATTGGACTCCACTAATTTCGTTAGGAGTCGAGAATAAGAGGATTCAGAAGGTACCCTATCTGAAAC
>NZ_JBCPXV010000119.1:0-856 GCF_039581225.1 Ornithinibacillus proteolyticus
AAAGATGCTTATTGGTACATCGTCAATGAAATGGTGCAGAACGGTCAACTGACTGAAAATAATTGGAAAGGTGAGTTTTTCAATAAAAACCAATCCATTAAGGCAGTTCGTGAATTAAAGAAACACTATCCGTTTTTAAAAGAAGTCGATAGTATCGCCCTTCAAAAATCAGTTGAAATAGTAAACGATTCTTACACTCGATATTACAAAAAACAAAACGGCGAACCACGTTTCAAATCAAAAAAGAATCCGGTTCAATCCTATACAACAAAGTTTGTAAATGGGAATATTGCTGTTTTGGATAAGCATATGAAACTACCGAAATTAGGTCTTGTTCGTTTTGCAAAAAGTCGTGAAGTAGAAGGTCGCATTATGAACGCAACGATTAGACGTAACTCTTCGGGAAAATACTTCGTTTCGATTTTAGCCGAAACAGAAGTTGAACAACTTGGAAAAACAGGTTCCGCAATTGGAATGGATGTTGGATTAAAAGACTTTGCCACACTTTCGGATGGAACGACGTATGCAAATCCAAAATTCTTCCGAACATTAGAAGAAAAATTAGCAAAAGCACAGCGTATTCTTTCAAGACGACAAATTAGTTCTTCCAATTGGAACAAACAAAAAGTAAAAGTGGCACGACTTCACGAAAAGATAGCAAATGCTAGAAAGGATATGTTAGATAAAATCTCTACCGAAATTGTCAAAAACCACGACATCATTGGTATTGAAGATTTGTCTGTCCAAAACATGTTAAAGAATCCTAATCTTGCTAAGGCTATCAGCGAGGTATCTTGGTCACAATTTCGCACAATGTTGGAATATAAAGCAAATTGGTACGGAAAACAGGTTGTGA
>NZ_JBCPXV010000012.1:0-87331 GCF_039581225.1 Ornithinibacillus proteolyticus
CATATAGCACGCTTGTTTTTTCGTCCACCACTACAACATCATCATCAGCCGGTGTGCCAATTAGGTTATACTCCTCTGTTCCGTTCGAAATCATTGCAAACGTTGCCTTTTGTGTTGCGGTTAACTCTATAACCGGTTCAGCATCAGCTGTTCCTTTGTTTTCTACTATTCCGGAATCTTGGAATTCGTATGTTTTCTCGGGGCCGTATTTGTAGGGGTCAGCACAAATAAAAGTAATTTCCCCACGACCCGTCGAAAATATTTCATCCAACTCCAATTCACCATCTACCACGGCATAATAAACTCTATCCGGTTCATCTTTGAAAATCAGCTCTTTCGGTTCGTCATGAACGAGCCACTCCGCCATGTCTTCTTTTATTTTTTGTAAATCTTCAATGTTTTCGGCGTTTATTATTACGGGAACGACTATTTCTCTTATTTGTGTTTCTGTTCGTGATAAATAAGCTCCTGCCATTCCAGGAACTGTGACTAAAACTCTTGAAACTGGAGCCCACGCTGAGCGCCTACGCCCTGTTAATGGTATAAGGTAGTCTTTTTCAATTCCATTAAAAATCAAAGTATCACCGCCTTTTATGCAAAACTACCTCTTATTTTTTTGTTCCTTTCCTGCATTTCTGTAATCGTCGGCTCGATTACTCGACCAACTTCACGATCATCCATGACCAAAACCTTTCCTTCCCTCACTGCCACTATCAGTTCATCCAACTTTGTGATGACATCCTCATAATTATCGTTTGCGTAACGACTTGCTGGTTTGCTGAGTTTAAAACCCAACATTTCATTCATAGCCTTTTGCACATCATCAGTACCAGCCTCAATTCCCATCGATATGGTGCCGCCAAAGTTGAGTTTATCTAGGTCTTTTAACGGCCCTTCTTTAGCTGGCGAAAATGGTAAGAAGTTTCGCACTTTTTGTGTCACGCTTCCGATCGCATCAGTAACCTTTGAAATTGCACCTCTGATTCCATCCGCTATGCTTGTAACTATCCTTCTGCCCGCATCTTTGAAACGTCCAAAGAAGTTTTTAACTGCATTAAAAGCGGATGTCATTCCATTTGATACAGAGCTTCTCACACGATTAAAAGCATTCGACACAATACTTCGTAGCGAATTAAAGATGTTTCTAATGGTATTCCTGATACCATTTACAACGTTTGATATTACATTTTTTATGCCGTTCCAAATGTTTGAAATCACACTTCGAATGGCATTCATGATAGTTGTTACGGAACTCCTAACAGCTCCAAAACCTCTGCTAACAAGCCCTTTGACAAAGTCAATTGCGTACATAAAGGCTAATCGGACGGTTTCCCATTTATCTTTTATTACATTAATAAACGTCTTAGCAAAACCTTTTACTAACTTAACAATTTTTCCAACAAATGATAATTGAATAAAGTTCCAAATAAACTGAACCGCACCGGATAGAATTTTTTTAACACCGTCCCAAAGTGATGACCAGTTTCCCGTGAATAAGGCGGAGAAAAATTGAATAATTCCCGTGATGACGTTAATTGCTCCCTGAATTGCCCCTTTAATGGCTTCCCAAGTACCAACAACCAACGCTTTGATAACTGGCCATAACGCCTGCATGATTCCCCAAATTACATTCATTACGGTTGAAATAACAGTAGAAATGACATTCCATACGTTTTGCGCTGCCTGGAGTATCATTTGGCTGTTTTCCTGCCACCAAGTAACAAGCTGCCCCCAAATATCCATCACAAAATCAGATACAGCTTGAATTACAGTTGATATTGTTTCTTTGATTGTGTTCCAAACATTATGGACTAAATCTCTGAATCCTTCGTTTTCCTTATACAAAGTGGTGAATAATGCTATCAATCCGGCTATTACGCCAATCACCGCTAAAACTGGAATCGAAATCGAACCTATAGCTCCTCCAACAATTCCAGCAGCTGCTTTCACTAAGCCAAAACCTTGAACTAAGGTCATTGCTATAGATATAACCTTACTTAAGGCTAATAAAGTTGGGCCAATCGCTACAGCGATTCCTGCTAATGTCAAAATTAACTTTTTGGTATTGCCATCTAAGTTAGTCCACCAGTTAATAGCGTTTTTGACAGATTCGACAATTGTTGCAAAAACATTTCTTAATGTTTCGCCAGTATCTCTTGCCCATTCTTTCAGACCTTCTGAATTTCTTAAGTAATCGAGAAACTCCGCTAATCCTTTTTTACCGTCTTCGAATAGACCTTCAAGCAGCGCTTCTCCGATTATACCAATGTTTGCTAGTACGTTATCTTTGAGACCGCTCCACGTTTCGGCGTAAGCAGCAGACATACCGCCTGCGTATCCTTCCATAACTGCCAAAAAGTCGTCAACACTGACTTTCCCTTCCGAAACCATTTTCCGCATTTCTTCCGGAGCAACACCTAAGTGCTTGGCTAATGCTTGGGAAAATCCCGGTAAACGATATTCAATCATTTCAAGTTCCGTTCCCATTAATTTACCTGTACCTTGAATCCGGTTGAATATCTGTGCCATTTCGCCCATTGGAGCGTTTGCTCCAGTAGCAGCATCTCCAACAAGTTTGATATAGCGTTCCAAGTCAGCGCCTTCTTTTACACCTGCTGCAAGTGCTCCCGCCGCAACGTTAGCCGCATCAGCCATCGTGTGTGTTGTACCTTGCACAGCGTTACGTGCATTTTCCATCACGATTTCGAGCTGCTTTCCTTCCACTCCAAGACCTTTTAATTTTGCTTGTGCATTATCCATCCCTACAAGACGCCTAAATCCCAGCGCACTAACCACGCCAGCCACAGCGGTCGCCGCACCCAAAGCTGGTGTAGTGATGTATTTTGTCATTGTACTACCAGCTTTACTTAGGGAATTGGAAATTGCGGTTGCGATACTTTTCCCTGCTGATTTTCCTGCGGACAGAGCTTCAGGACCTATTGCTTTTTGGATACTTCCACTGATTCCTTTTGCGGATGGCATAATTTGAACGTAGGCTTTTCCTAATTCAGTAGCCATTTACTCACCTCCTAGACGCTTTCTAGCTTTCTCGAACTCCTCGCCAGAATGAAATGCTTCGACATCATTTTCTTGTTTTGTCTTTGTAAGTAAATTCGTAAGCATTTGAGGACGATTTCTGCCTTTCTGACCGTCCTTTGTTTGGAACCAAACAAGCGTACTCAATCTGTCAGCTATCGCCGCTAAAAGCATGATGTCAAACGGTACGGTTTGCCCGCTTAGTTTCATTTTGATTCGTGAGTTTTCTCGTAAACCTAAAGAAAAAACAGCCACCTTTGTTGGAGGCAGCTGTTTGTAATCATATATTTGATATGTTTCCGCAAGGTCACAAATCAATGCGTCTTCATCGACGTTTATCATTCTGGCGAGGGTTAGGAGTTTTTTGTTTCTTTTTGGTTCTCAAAGATTTCCATGATTTCTTGAGACATTTTTTCCGTTGAAACAATCCCGTTTTTATTGCGGCAATGCTCTTTCAGTTTTTCGGTTTGCTCTTTTCCGAGCAATAAATTAACCATTTTTGGGAATAATAACGGATTTTCTTGAGCTTCTGCGATAATCTCTACTAATTCGTAGTTATCAAGGTTTTCTTTTGGAAATTTATACTTAAATCCTGATTTCGTTTTTCCTTCAATCATTATCCTTCAACTCCTCCGCCGTTTTGCGTTGGTTTTTGAATATATTCATAGTGCGTATTTTCCTCTTCGTCCGGGAATGCTGTTGTAGTAATTTCGTACCCCACTGCCTCTGCGTCACTATAAACAATTTCGCCAATTTCCGTTGTTTTTCCACGCGGAATTACCACTCGTTTCAGAACTCCGCCTTTTAGAACCATATCAACTACAATTGTTCTTTCCTCTGCTTCTTTGTTGTTTGCTTTCACCGTGATTCCTGTATTTAAATCACCTGTTACGTTGTCGTCACCATACACAAATTTTAGGACGTCAACATTTAACCCTTCGATAAGCCTATACGTAAAAGTGTCCGATTTACTTGTTTGTGGCGATAATACTACATCTCCGCCCCACGCTTGGATATTCTCAGACTCGGGACTGTTTTCGTTTGTTAATCCATCCTCTGAAATGTAACCTAAACTTTTAAATGCTGCGTCTAATTCGGTTATTGCGTTGGTTGGCAAAGTTGTACCTAATGGCGCAGAATAAACAGCTCCACCAATTTTGGGTTTTGCCGTCGAAACATTAGCTGCGTTACTCATATTTTATACCTCCTAATAATATCGAATATCATATATCGCTTGATAACGGTATTCTTTGGTTGATGTGTCTGTAAAGTTGTAATCGCTGTTGAGAGTGAGACCCCTTATGTCATCAAGTTCAATCAAACTTTCTACTGCAGTTTTCACTTCTTCGTTTAATACTGCAGCTTGATATAAGGATTGCCCGTAAGATTGAAATGCAATTGTTGCTGATGGCAGATGATTGCTTTTTCCACTTGATGTTTTCTCTAGTACGACATAGTCCCCTGTTTGAGCACTTGGTTTTTCTGTAAAAACTGGTACAGATAATTTGTTTTCTAAAAAGTTCTTAACAATTATTTCGATCAATCTACTTCACCGACTTTAACATTGTATTGTTTTTAAGGTTATCCGATTGAGCTTGTGGAGTGCTCGGATAGACTCGCGCATTTGCTCTGTTTTTACCAACGTGCATATCTTGTTCGTACCCTGCGCCACTCCGATTTTTAATGTTTGTTGCATACCCTTTTAATACATCTTGCATGGGCTTTGATTTCATTAATTCCGCTACACCTTTACGGTTCAATTCAAACTTTTTTTTACTCATAGCGCTCTACCATCACCTTCTTATTCCAATCTAGTGGGATTAGATGATCTATACCCTCAGTCGGAATGCCAAACGTCCGCCATCGTTTACCAAAGAATAACACCTCGGCATCTTCCCAATTGTTCGTATCGCCTTTAGGAATAGCCAAGGTGTAAACTGCTTTTTTACCATCAATATTTAACTGATTAACAATGTCATCCGTTGATGTTGGACTTACAAGTACGTTATCGACTTCAATTTCTACATCCTCTTCAATTGGAGTGCCGAACGGGTCTCTGCCTACTTCCTTTTTATTAATTAGGGTGACTGTGATGCCTTTAATCGTTGCCATAAAAATCAATCACCCCATAACGCTGTTTTCGCAATCCTAGTGCTTTTAATTCATCACGTTTGATAAACAATCCACCACCAGGAGTAAGGAACGTGCCTGAAACAGTATAACCTAATGCAGATTCGGAATACTGAGTCATCGGCTCTTTATTGGTAGATGTCATCAAAGTGCGAGCAACTATATCGACGGTTACAGATTTAACAACATCCTTATAAGCAGCGCTATCCTCAATCATCTTATCAATGTCTTTGCTGACCTTTTCAGCTTCTAATCGCAAACGATTTGAAACAACCGGCAGCAAGGATTCAGCGCGTTTTTCTTCTTCAGGAGACATTGGTCTCCATAAAGCTGTTAAATCCTCTACAGTTGCAAAAGCTGTCATACTAACACCGCCTTATCCAATAGCTTTAACGATTGCAGCAATTCGCGTATCCTTATTTTTCTTATCTTCTGTTGTAAGCTTGATACCTTGTTCTTCTGCAAATTTTTCTAATTCTTTATTTGTCATTGATTCTAGATCGATTTCTTCCTCGAAATATTCTTCATTCTGATTTTCATCCGTTTTTTGATCAGCGTTTTTTGAAGAATCATCTTCTGTTGTCGCTTTCGCTTTTACTTCTTCCCAATTTTCACCGTGAATTTTAAAGGGACTATCAATGATAGCCCCTGTCTGAGTGTTTTTGTACCTCATTACAAGTCCCCCTTATTCAGATAGTTCCACAACACGTGCGAACGATTCAGGATCCAATATTCCCCATCCTAAGAACAATTCCGCACGGATGTAAACTTGGTTATACCCTTTTAGGTCTAAACCGGAATTGTCCGGATCACCGTACTGAATAACTTCCAGTGGAATTTGTTTAGCGTAACCCCATTTAAACCCATTTTGGAAATCACCAACATAAGCACGTGCGTTGTCTGACATATCAGATACTGTTTTGTTCACGTCCACAGGCAGACCGTTTATTGAACCAGGTGCGTTACCCCAAGCAAGCTCTGGGAACATTGGGTTGCCTTGCTGGTCTTTTTGTTTAGCTAATGCAGAACGAAAAGTAGAATCGATTGCCATACCTGTAACGTCTCCGTTAGATCCATGTACTAAAGCGATAGCAGATTCAACAACTCCATTTGCATCACTCATGCCTAACGGCGCTTCTACAGCCTGTGTTACTGCTGCATCAAAGTTATTATCACCGATAACCGCTGACGCAGTACCAGTACGTGGATTGACACCATGAAATGCCATTAAATCTAAACCCCGTGCTGCTTTTTTGGCAAATCCATCGTTAAACGCTTTAAGGATATTAATTTTTTCTTCATCAGAAGCATACAAAAACTCATCTGATACACGTGCACCGTACTCTACTTTGATAGGAATGATGGTTCTTGGTGCAAGTGATATACCACCGTGAGATTTTTTACCGGATTCCGCAACAACATCAACCTCGTTATCCATCGTGAAAACAAACTCTTTCTGTCCATTAAATGGAATTGGTTTTTCTTGAGATAATCTTGCTAGAGATGACTTTCCTTGTACTTTTTCCACTAAATCAGTTACTAATTTTGGATCAAATAATGTTCCTCGTTCTAAAACCATAGTTAATTACTCTCCTTTTAAATTTAAGTTTTGTAGCGTATTGGCATATGCTTTATCTTCCGAGTCTACTTCAGGAGGCTCCGTAGGCTTTAATGGCAGTGGTGGTTTTTTGTTTACAAAACCGGCGATTTTCTCAGCATCAGCTTTGATTTCTTCTTCTGTTTCACCGCTCAACCTTCCCGCTAACTCCAACGGAATACCTGCTTTAACAGCAATTGATGTTTTTAAATCTTTAAGCTTATAAGATTCGACTTCTTTCTTTAATTCTTCGAGATTACTTAATTCATCATCTTTGGTTTGTAACGTGTTTTGTAGGTCTTTGAGTTCCTGTTCCAGTGTGGCTTTGGTATTTTTCAACTCTTCGTAGTCCTCTGCCGGCTTGACTGTTTGAATTGCTTTACCATGTTCAGCCATCACTTTATCGATTACTTCTTTTTCCAAACCTAATTCTTCTAAAAACTTTCTATTCATAATGAATTACCTCCAATTTTAGTTACGATTTGTTAACGCAGTTACGTCTGCGACTAGCTTTAATAGTTAACGTCCATAAATGCTAAAAAGACGAAAAAACGCATAATAAAAACACCTAACGCTTGTCTGCTAGGTGCATATTAATCAAATAAAGTAACGCTATTCTTAAATATTTCTTTAAGCTCATCTGAATAATTGAATCGTTTCTGGTTAATTTCTATTGATTTTCTAATATCACCGTCATCATGTCTTAATGTTGCCGCCTTCCAATCACAAATCATTTCAATTATGTCTAACAAATCCATACCCTGAATTCCGTTTGGATAATGCTCTGGATGATGACTGTTATTTTCGTAATGATGCTTTAGTGCTTTTTGCATGCCTTTAAGATTTTCGTTATATTCATCTGATCCATAGGTGCTTTTCGCTAATTTCGGGGTGTATTCAGTGAATATTTCAATCTCTGGACTTTCAAGTTTAGATTTGTCATGAACTCGACCTCTTTCTTCAAGTTCGACTATAAACCTATTTAGGCACTTTCTAACTTGGTTAATGTGTTCAATTGTGTCTTTTCTACAATCATCTTTTGTGTAGCTCACCTCAACAACTCCTTGACTTTTTTTATTATTTTACTTATTTTTCCCTCGCCTTTGTTTACTTTCCATATAAAATGAATACCGTTATCTATCACATAATTTGATGTCTTGTAGTCTTTGCCTTTGAATTCTTGGAAGTATCCATATTTCAGAATATCTTTCTCATCACTTCTTAAAACGGTATCTTGATCAATTTGGCGGTGTATAGCTTCTTTTGTGTTTCCTTTATATGCGCCTTCTCTTCCATCGACACAACCGAACTGAACTTCATATTTAACACCATCCATTGTCTCACCACCTCTCAAATATAAGCAATACTCTCAACTGCCTGTTCCTCAAATGTGCTGTATATTTCATTATCATCATTAAAATGCTCATTGATTGGTGCAAAATGGAGATGCAGCAACTCATGTACCAAGTCATTTTCCATATCACGCTCACCCATTACATCATCGGGATAATCAATAGGATCTAATATTTTTACGCTTGCCATTTTCTTGCTTAAAGTATAATCAACACATGCACAAGTATCTTCCATCATATCCTTACCTCTAGAAATCTGTACTTCAACAATCCAATCTTGAAGCCTTAACTTTTCTTGCCAGTATTTCAGCCTTTCCTGGAGCTCTTCCTCATTTAGAATTACCTCTGCCATTTAATCAATCCCTTTCGGATAACGATTGCCAATTTAATATCTAACTTTTTGTTTTTTAGGCGGCTTAGCTTCTGAACAAGCCCAATGTGCTAGTATCATAGATTCCATTAATGCTATGTCATTTTCTTCAATCTGCGACCGGTAACCAAAACCACCGTTTGTTCCAATATTACGCTTTTCACAGTTGGTGACTACTTGAAATAATGACGGTTGACTCTTATGTGCTATCGTTTGTTGAAATAGTGCTTGTTCAAACATGGAGTTTGCTACAATGATTTCTTTTACAGTTGGTAAAATAGGTTTCTTTAATCCAGCTTGTTTCATTGCTTCGGCTAAAATATTTTGACCGTTCGCACCATCAATTACCACTTCTTGGACATCCGCATTTTGTAAAAAGTGTATGATCCATGCGTGACCGTTTCTGATACTTTGACAATCGATAGACTCTACAAACGTGTTATCATCTTCAGTTTTAACAGCAATGCTTAATGCTATATTTGTTCCGTCATAACCGTATTTAATACCAGCAAATAACTTGCCTTTAAGCTTAGGCAGCGTATCGACGTGTAAATCTTTCCATTCGTTTTCAGAGATGGCGGATTTCTGGTTGTATTGGATCCATAAACCCAAGCGCTGGATATTAAAATCAATATCATCGTCGCCAACCTCAGCTTGAATATTACGTTCAGTTACCCTTAAACCCAAACTAGGATTTGTTTGATACCAAAGGTCTTTATCTCTAACATCAGACTGCTTGTCGACACTCCATTCTGCCCAACCAGTATCTTCAGTGCTACCATGTAATGCATTTTTTCTTAGCCTAGTGAATACTGTGCCACTTGATATTGGAGTTGGTGGTGTACCGGTATAAATAGTTTGAGGGTTGGGGCTTGCTGAAATTGTATACGTCAAAGCAGAACGTTGGTCGTCTGTATATTCTTGGGCTTCATCAATAATCAATAAATCAAAACTTTCACCTAAACCACCAGTTGATGTACGAGTTCTAAAATCAACACGTCCACCATCTGCTAACTCAATGCTTTCACGACCAGTAGCTTTGATTTTATGAAAGTCCTCTCCTTCTTCTAGCCCGCTTTCTTCTAGTATGGCTAACAAACGATTAAAAGCAGCTGCACTTGTTGTTGTCCGATGTGCTGTATGTAGGATTTTTAACCCTTTTTCTAAACCGTATCGTTCAACAATTCCTATAATCTCATTTTTACCATTTTGACGTGGGACGGAGTACCCAAAGTGCATATGTGTCCATAAGCCTTCGTTGTTTATAGCTAAGATGGCATTGACAATAAATTTTTGCCAATCAAATGCTTTGCGACCTGACTCTTCATACAATTCAATTGCCTCATCGCCCATCGATTCTTCATAAGGTAAGATTAATGATTTTGTAGGAGTTTGTTCCCCGATTCTCACAGCCATCTAGCAACATCCTTTCAATTACCACTCCATTCTTTTGACCAGACATTTTGCCTGCGTATTTCTTCCGAGTCTCCCGGGTAATACTCGACAACACATCGACACCTATCATGTCGTTTGTAAACACCTTCAGGCACGTCTGGATATTTATAAACACCTTCCATCGAACGACACCAGTCACAAGGTGGGTTGCCGTGAGCCGACCTCATTATTCGTGGGCCTAACCCCGATTCCCCTTGAAATTCAACGTTAGTTTTGATGGTATCGTCGACAACTGATTGCGTGAAGTTTACGATTGGTTCTTGTAAAATCCAAGCAACCTTATCAAATTCTTCTTCTGCTACAACACGATTTATAATACTATCGATTCTTAATTGATTAACTGGCGGCTCAATGCCTCTTAATCCTAAGCCAACAGATCTATTTAATTGCTCTTGTATCTGAGATGAAACTTGAGCGACTATGATATGATTGTTTCTTAGCGTCGGATTCAGCACCCTTTCAGCAATGTTGTAATACATTTTGCCATCAGGTAATGTCTCTGATTTGATATAAACTTGAAAAGTTCGTGCTAAGGCTTCACCGACTTCAATAGCGTATTCATTCGCTTGTTTATAAGTTGCAGTTCCGTTTTCAATCATTTCTTGGATTCTTTGCAACTTTACACTTCTCCTAATTGCAGCATTAAAATCCCTTTGAATGTTTTCTAATAATTCCGGTACGACATCAGTTACCATCGTTTTCACCATCGATTCCTGTTAAATCACGTAAATTACCATTTCCAAAATAGCCTGGAATTGCTTGATTAATTTTAACTGCGCCATCACCAATAAGCGATATGGTAGATGCATCCGGTTTAAATACTGGCTCCCATTTTGCTTTTGTTTGATACAACTGGCTACGACTGTAAGGATGATTATCTCTCAACGATGCAGCTAAATAACCGACATTTAAAAACCCAGAACTAAAATCACGTTGAGCCTTTTCTGCGGCCAACCTTAATGTCTCGTGACTTGCTTTTATTGCTTCAGCACTCGATGGGTTGTCACTTGGAAATCCTAAATCATCTAACGTTAAACCTGTTTCACCAGCAAATCCCGAAGCTGCTGTTCGCAATTGCTCTACAAAAGGCGACATTGATGGAACAGTAAATTGACCTAGTGTTGGTTTGTCTCCGGCATCATCTTTTGTAAATTCTAAGAATGATGAAATAGTCGCTTTCCAATTATCCATTGCCTCAGAATCTTGGGACGTACCAACAACATACTTTTGTGGCCAAGAATAGAACTCCGCTGTAATATCTGCACGCTCCAAAGTACGCTTAGCATATTTTTGATAATAAATCGCTGAAGGAGTAATTCTCGACCTCCCAAAAGGCTTACTTGAATCAGGACGATGGATAATTGGCACCAAAAGAGGAGCAGGTGCATTGTTATCTACTGATCTATATAAATCTCCATTTACAAAATGGTCAGTTCTACCAGTTACAAAGTATAATTCTTCTTTTGGTTTTCCGTATTCATCTCTTGAGAGTACCGCATATCCTTCTGTTAACAATCTAGTCACTGGATCTAGTATGCCTGTCGCTTCCGAACCTTGAATGACCTGTAAACGAGGAATATCATCATCGCCTTCAGAAATGTAAATAAAACTACATGAGTTAATTAATGATGATAACTTAGCATCATCAAAAAGAATGTCTGCACTATTCATCTGAAATATCTCATTGATACCAAAATTATCATTAGCAAACTCACGGAATACCAATCTATCTGCCAAACTATCAACCGCTTTTGCTCCCCAACCTAATGTTGCTTTGTATTGCTGCCTTAAATTGTTCGGTATTGTGATACCAGGACTAACATCATGGTTTTTCATATCGTAAATCTTCTGACGGTATAAAGCACCTTTCCTATATAGGTCTAATTTAGAGCGTAAATAATCGATTCCTTTCACGTTTTCACTCCTTCCTAGGGGTAGGTATTAATCGCGCGAGAAAATTTGCACAGTGACAGCGTGAAGGCCAATTAGATGGTGAGGGAGGGTGGTATGCCCCCCTATTTAATTTACCTTCCTTTTAATCTTAATCACTGTCTTTTTATTCCCTTTGTTTTGTTGTGTTTTGTTACTGTTATATTCTGTCCATTTCATGCTTTGAGGTAAATTTCTATTGCCAATCACTTGTTGCTTAGTCTCATGACCTTGCTTGAATATCTTATCTGACTTCTGTCTATTACATGCCCAATGAGATAGCTGAAGGTTATCTATATCAGATGGGTGTCCATTCTTAGCAACAGGAATGATGTGGTCAATGGTCGCACTCATTGGGTGTGGGCTCTTTAATGAGAAGTCTACCGGATGCCCGCATATACCACAGGTGTTTTGTGTTGCAAAGATACGCTTCTTATTACGTTCATAATTAGCCCGGTGGGATCCTTTTTTATCTGCACGTGTGTAGGTCATTGATATCACTCCATTAAAAAAGACACCTACATTTAAGTAAGTGTCTTGATTTTATTGGTTTGGTTTATTTATTATTTTACATTAACGCTAACATCTGCGCTGCTAATATCCATAAAACCTTCATCCAATATCATCAGTTTGAATTCAAGGTTTTCGTTTAATTCTGGTAGTTCCTCATCTAAAGCCATAATAGACATCTTAGCGTTTGATTTTTTACCACCTGCTACCGTTTCACTAAAGAACACCATATCATCCACCATGAAGCCATCAATAGAAACTTCATGAGCCTGTACTTCTATCGTTGCATCTGTTTTGTTTTCGATTTCTAAATTGATGTTATGCTCATCACCGAATACATCATCTCTTACTGTTTCAATTCCTTTAAGAATTACAGTTGCATTCTCATCGTCTAATAATACTTCGTCGTATGTAGCTGATTCTGTTTCTTCAGTTTCTTCTGCCGCTTCTTCCGCTTCTGTCTCTTCTCCATCAGCGTTTTCGTTATTGGTTTCTGATGATTTGTTCGAAGATTCAACTGTATCAACTGATTTCTCTTGCGTTTCAGTTTCTCCACATGCAACCAAGACTACAGCGACTAGAATCGACAACATAAGTAATAGTAATTTTTTCATAATATTAATTCTCCCCCTAAATTATTATGGGTATATTATCTTATAAGTTACCATTATATGCAAGGAATCTTTAACTAAACAAACCACCTACCAATTAATATTTGAATAGGTGGTTTATTAGCAAATTGATTTGGCAATCTAAGCAATTTCTACCTACTACCATATTACCTCTTATTTGCTATTATGTTCTTTCTTTTATCTGTCATTTGTCTGTCATTAATTTGAATATATCAACCTACCATTTGTTAGAACGCTTTCTATTTAATCGAAATAACTTCTTAGCGTATTCATGCATATGATCTATCGGTTTATCTCTTATGATGTCTGAGACGTCCTTCCCTACAACCTTTCGATTTCCTATTCTATGACCTCTCTCATTCAATACTGTTGCAACCTTATTTACATTTTCAATCAATACATATTCATATATCGCTTCTTTTTCGAATGTATCAGCTTCATATGTCTCAATCATTTCAATGTAATCTTCTAGCTTCTTTATTTCCTCTCTAGCTTGTTCAATGTTCACCTGTCTCAGTCCCTTATTCTTATATTTACTACACTATAATAGATAGACTGTTGCACTCGACCACTTGTCAAAACGCTTGGTATTATTGGTTTTATTGCCATTCTAAATGTGAGTGCACGCTATCCATTTTTATGGTGATATTATTGGTTAAAAAAAGAAAACGTCATATGCGATACTTATCCATAGCGTCATCTAAATCATCCTGATTAATACCAATATAACGTTTAGTAACATGTTGGTCTGAATGATTAAATAACTCTTGAAGCATGGCGATATTTTTAGTCTGTTTGTAAAAATGGTATCCAAACGTTTTTCTCAATGTGTGAGTACCAATCTCCGTTAAATTAACATGCTCTGCAGCGTCTCTTAGAATCCTATATGCTGTCGACCTATCAATCGCCTTATTTCCTCCCTGACGGCTTTTTATGACGTAATCCCCGTCATTCAATTTCTTTGCATATGGCACAATCTCTTTTTTGATATAACCAGGTATCTTCACACGCTTCGCCTTTGTTGTCTTGGTTTCCTTGATGTGTATATGAGTTTTTAGTAGGTCTTCTTTTTTAAGCTTCAAAATATCAGATATCCTCAGACCTGTTGATATTCCAAGAAGAAACATAACGTAATCACGTTCGTTCTTCATTTTTAGATATGCTTTTATTTTATCGAGTTTCTCTAGATCCCTTATCGGCTGAACAAAATTCAACTTGCCTCACCACCTTCCTCTATATAGACTTCTATACGTAAGATTAAGGCTAACTTATAGAATGCTCTGGATTTAATTCTGTAATATTTGCTTTCACTAAAACCTAAATCGTTATATACCTCGTAATCATAAACTTCATCACCGGTAAGATAACGCTGTATGATAAGCGAACGCTCCTGATAAGCCAATCGATTAACAGCCCTCTGAATTCGTCGGATGAACTCTTTACGTTTCCTTTCTATGTCCAGTCGTTTGATCGCAGTATCTTCTGTGCTTGAATGAAACTGATTACTTGGTGTAGACGATACTAATTTAAACTGCGATGTGATTTTAGGCTCATTCTCTTCCGGATCCATTAACAAGTACATTCTATATTTCTCTAGCTCTTTTTCTACCGCATCTCTAGTCGCTACTTTATCAATAGTTGCTAATTCAAATGACATTTGCATACCCCCAACACCCCACATATTAGTTTGTAAAATGCAAAAGGACACCAACGAGCGCAAATTTACGCTTGTTAGTGTCCAGTCGGTTCTTCCGTAATGGACTATTCGATATAATCTAGATCAGGATTTTTACTTCTTGCCTTTTCTATATCAAACCAATGTTCTTCACTTTGAACATCTTGTTTCGGAGTTTCTTTAACATACCTTTTGTATGCTCTTTCAGATAGGATAACCCTTGTGCCATTTTTAAAATTAATTATCCAGCCACTTTTCACTCAAATCACCTCCTGCCCCTCAATTCTCAATCGCTCGCTACGATCTATATCCAGCACTTTACCATTTTTCCAAATAATGAGGTCTTGTCCAAAATCTTTTGCTGTAACCTTTGTTAATTGCCCGTCTTGCACTATATAAACCGCATTTTCCGTTAAATCAATGTTGATATGATGTTTATGCATTTTTTTATTTGCTATCTTATCCACTTCAAGACCCCCCTCGTTGTTATAGAGCTTTTTTATAGCAAGAATCACATAAGCAGCTTTTCTTGTTTTGTGGTTTTACACGACATTCTTTACATGTTTTCATTCCCATACCCTCCAACCATTTTTAATTTTCTTTTTCAGCTCTTGCCACTGGAAGTATCCATAAATCCAAACCTTTTGACCATCTTCCACCCGATATAACATGTAATTTCCATGACGGAGTTTTTTCACAAGATCCCTCCAAAGACTTTTTTCTAAACGAGCAAATTCTATTATCCTAGCACCTTTATCTTAAAGTCGCTTATAAATTGCCTCATAATACTCGTCATAAGTAGTTGTCACGTACTTATTGCGCTTGTTAAAGTGCTTGTTTGGGATAGATACTTTTTCGATTCGCTTTACACACTCAAATCCTGCCTTTTCTTTGTCTATGCATAGTAACAAGCACTTTCTTTTAGTTGATGCCCTAACTACGCTCACTGTCATAATCAGCACCCCTTATTTTTCTGCATATGCTTTAGCAGCTTCATTTTGCGCTTCAATATATGTCCATTCCAAGGTGTATAAACTGACTTCTTCTAGCTTTCTTCCATCGCTAGTTTTATAGACTTCCATGTTGTGCAATTGCCTGATGAGATATTTCTTGCGCTGACTGACTTCTGTAGCTTTTAGCTGTTTGTCAATCGCTTCTAGGCTCAATATCCATTCACCCCTATTTCATTTAATCTAGCAAATTCTCCAAAATATTCATTAGCTGCTATGTTGTAAGCGATAGCCGCATCCTCTTCTCTATCAAAATACCCTAGGCTTAATTCCCTTCCGTTTACCACTATCCTAGCTCGATAACGCCCTGTCTTTTTATGGAGTGAGACACCTTTATACTTAGAAACACCACGTGAACTGCTGTTTATAACATTTTCTCTTATAGAAACGATTCTAAGGTTTGATTTTCGATTGTCTAAAGTGTTTCCGTTAATGTGATCAACAATTTCTCTAGGTTTAGCATTTATGATGAATCTGTGTAAATATATGGTTTTACCGTTCGCGACTCTTCTAGCGTATCCCTTATCTTTCGGACTTTTCCTAAAATACCACTTCAGTTTGCTTAGCCATTCATAATCTTCAGCATCAACGAAGGTTACTTTTCCTTGAGTTAAAGGGATTTCTCTCATTAATATCCCTCTCTTTGCCGTTCATGATTCACCTTATTTTTCTCAAGATATGCTTGTTCAATTTGCTCCCCGGTGAAGCCTAAAGTTTTACCCAAACCAATGAAATTGCTTAGAATTTCCCCATAATAAAATTGTTTGTGTTCTCGACCAGATACTACACTAAATTTCGATATTTCTTTGAATATAACTCCAAACATTGTCAGAGCTGTCTTTTTATGTACCAAGTAAGGTTTAACTTTTTCAAACCCCAACTCCAACCCAATACTCAAAATAAAATGTAAGCAATCAACGTATTCTTCTAGGAGCGGGTTTGTTTCTCCCAATTTTTCCGTTCCGTAACACTCTGGACATGGTGTCATGTAATCATAATGTTCAGGTCCTATCTTGTCATATCCTGTTGTGTCACAAGTAGGGCATAAATGTTCAATTAACATATTGGGTTTTTGATTCTTACTCCAAAACTTAAACCCTCTCCACTCTTGACAAAGCTCTCCCAGTTCTACTTGAAGGGCTAAGATTTTTTTAGGTAATAAATCCTGACCTTCAAGTCCTTTCTCCTTGACGATATGTTCATCTAGTTTGCGTTGTAATTCGAATAATTCATTTAAATTCAATTTTCATTCCCCCCGTTTTTCTTTAACTGTTTACGTAATTTCTTAATCTCGCTTTTTAGATATTTAACTTCTACCGATTCGGATGGTTTAAAGCTAATATTCATGCTATGTAGCAACGTGTTTAGCTTAGGGATAGATATGGTCTTTTGATGTTTCAAGGCGTGTTGTAGCTGCGCTTTTGCTTGTTCGTATTTCAATCATCATCACCCTCCAACGCTTCTCGTGCTATTCTATCTGCGTAATCGGCATAGCGACCTCTTGACATTTCTTGTGGAGCATTTACTAACTTTTCCAACGCTTCACGATATCGTTTGTTTTGTTTTCTGAGTTTTCTTCCACGTTGATGCAGTTCTTTATTCACTGCTTTATAATCTTCTACCGTTTCTTCCAACTCCTGCACTCGTTCGGCTTGTTCTTTTGCGTAATCTAAAAGTTCCTCAATTTCGCCCGAGTATCTGATGGAATAGGGCAATAACTCTATAATTTCCTGCAGCTTATCTTCCCTCATTCTTCATCCTCCAATGCTTGACGTGCTTTTTCTCCGCTATCAAAATAAATAATTGGAGGAGCATATTCGTCATTTGAAATACAAATACCATCAGCATCATATTGGGCTTCACTGATTAGCTTTTCTTTATAATGTTCTTCATCCGCATAAAACTCCAATGCCTGTTTGTAGCGTTGGTTTTCTTCTACAGTTCGATCGTGAATATCAGATAATGTTTCAAATCGTTCTTCTAGTTCTTCTTTCTTGGAAGCTTCCACTAAAAACCATTCGTATTGTTCTTTAGTCAACTCATAGCTTTCCAATTCATCAGTAATTCCGTTAAATACTGGTATTACTTCTTCCATGATTTCTTCTAATTTAGTCACCTTTACCCCTCCTAACCATCTAATTCTCTAGCTTTATCAAACTGTTCCTGCGTTATTTCAATGTTTACAGGAGTGTAATGCTTCAACCATTCTTCTACATCAAAATTAATTACTGCATCGTCTCCGAATCGCTCGCGCATTGTTTTTTTATGATTAATGCTAGTCTGTTTTAGTTCTTCTAAATCCTTGTCACCAGGAGATTCAAAATCGTCTCTCCAAATCATAAAAGCACATTCAATATCTTCCATTAGCACATCTAAATTTTCATCCGACCAATCTCCGTTTTCAGGTCCATTTGCTAGATAACGATCTTTATTCTCTTTGTTTTGGAATACTATTACAGGAACTTTGTTCATTCTTTACCCCTCCTATAAGCAAATGGTCTAGTTAATTTACCTTCATCAGCCAGTATCAATAATGCGTATATAATTTCCATTACAGGTCTACCGAAGGTATCTGCTATATCCTCAACACAATGTCCTTCCTCATGGAATTCTCGTATCTCTTCTAACACTCCGTTAGAGAAATAAGTGTCATATTCCTTTGTTACATCGATGATCCGGCTATTCGCCATTTTCTGGGCATTGTTTTGCACTTTGCGCTGTAAGATAGCCATCAACTACCACCTGCACTTCGTTTATATTGTTCTAACATGGCAGCAACATCCTCTCTGCTTGCCTCGGGTTCAGGATTCGGTAGATTGTTAGATTGCTTTTTGCGGTCTTTGAACCAGTCTGGGACGATTTCGCTTGGCTTTTGTTGATAAGGGCGAAACTTATTATTGTTTTTCTTTCGCTCCTGGAATTCTTTAGTCAATCTATCTACATCATTGAGTGTTCTAGCGCCTTTTTGGTACCAATCTCTTAAAGTATTGTTGATATATTTCCAATTTAAGACGTTGTTTAGCATTGCTTCTTCCATTGCTCTGATCACAATTTCCGTAGATAAGTCTTTTTCCCAGTCTTGTATTTTTTCGATAATCAACGGGTTGATTCTCCCTATATACTGGTCATAAAAAATCACAGCGTCCTTCTTTTCTTCTTCTTCTTTTCTTTTAATGTCTTTAATTATTAATGTCTTTAATAATGTCTTTAGAGACGCTCTATTGATTGTCCTGACTGCGTTCCCGGCATGTGTCGGTAAGTATTTTACTAACTTAGTAGTAAGTATTTTACTTACCAACTTACTCTTATAAGTAAGTGTTTTACTTACCTTTTCGGGTTTCGGAGTATCTTCAACAGTAAGTGTTTTACTTACTTTTTTTCGAGCTAAATTTTGATGAATTAGCTCAGAAAATTTATCATCGTCCCAATTTTTGTTAGGTGTAATTTGCCAAAGGTGATAGTCTTTATTAATGCTAAAAATCATAGTTGTCTCGTCCCAATTTAATACAGCACAATCGCGCAAAAACTTAAGTTCCTTCTTTACGTCTTGCTTATACATCCCTGCCAACTCAAGTAAGTTGAACTTATCAATCTTGCAATCCTTTTGACCTGTACCATAGGATAATCGCCAAATAAATAGAATTAAGTTCAATTGGCGCTTGCTGAAATTCCTTCTTAATATTTCGTTCCATAACTCATTGGCTATTCGAATATAGCCTTTTTCAGTTTGCGGACTAGCCACCCTATCACCTCCGCACTTTTTGTATTTTGAGATCGTTTCTATCACATTCCGCAAAACCATTTTTTACTCGTATTAAGGTATAATGAGGATAACGCTGCATATACTCTTTAGTAAGGGCAAGTACCTCTTTTTCACTTTTCTGACCCTTGAAAATATACTTAGGAAGTAACACTTTATAAGGTACAAACATTGTTATCCTCCATATTTTTCAAAACAAATTGATAACATTCGGTGATATTTTTAAATCCTTCATGAATATCATTTGAGGATACTTCATATATTCCCAAATTGTTTAAATGGACTATCAAACTACCTAGCTTTATTTGATTTCCTTTTTTCAATTGCTTTAGTTTCAAATAAAAAGGATCAGCATCTAAACCTAGGTAGTCATAAATCATCGTTTGAATCATATACATTTGCTCCCTTAGTAGATTAATAGAATTAAGGAAACCGAACCCTTGTTTTAAAAAGGTTTGAATGTTAAAATTAAATTACTATTCGATATCCTGACTCGTACGTGCGGTAACACGTCGGGTCATTTTTTTGCTTTTTTTAGTCGGAATTACTTTATTGATAAAACATAAATACTTAGTGTTCATAACAGTTCACCCATCACTATAAAAAAAGCTAACAATATACCGAACCACGCTAATCCATTATCGTTTACTTTGTTCATACATCTTGCCTCCTTGTTTGATAATTAACCAACTATCATGTTCTAACTTTCTATTTTTTAGAGTCTCTAACTCTTTTACAGACCTTGCAGCATTTTCTAAATATGTTAATGCTTCTGCATAATTGCCGTTGTTGAATTGTATAGTTGCTATTTTTGAGCAATATAGAGCGCAGTTTACTTCTTTAATAGCTAATTCTTGATCGTTTGGTAAAAAGTCTTTAATCATTAAAAACACCACCCTAGAATAATAGTTCCTGCAGCTGGTAAAAAATCAACTAAGATTTGTGCTGCACTTGCAATATCGATGTTGCATGCCATGGCTATCAGCATATCTTGAGAGTTTGTTTCTTGCACCCATCGGAGAAAGTCTTTCCCCCTAATCTCCAACTTCCCACTTTCTAACTTGGAGATATTGCTCCGAGACATATTTAGTTTTTCTGATAGCGCTTCTTGGCTTAATTTAGCCCTTCTTCGCATTTGCCTTAGTTTATTTGACAAATCTGCTAATCCTTCCACTTGTTTCACCTCCCTTCAATGTTCCACGGTGGAACTTGTGCCGAGAGTGAACAGTCAATCTGTGAAGTATGTACTATTATGTAATTACCGACCCCCACTCGGTATTTGAGATGTAGCAAGAATGCCTAATAAGTGTCATAGTTTAACAATTAGTTACCGCATTTTTCGCAAATTAACGAAAAAGGTAGCGCTAATGCGCCAATGGTATTCAGTTAAAGTATCGAAACTTCATCGCTTCGAATGCTATTTTTTTGTTGTGGTCGTCAAGATAGTCTAAATCGCTTAAATTTACTTTGTTGTTTTCGTTATAAAGATGCAAAGCAAGATAGAGCATAAACTTTTCTGATTGACTCCATGGCGCTGCTGCCCTTTTTAGTGCAACAGTTTTAATCAATCCGTTTTGGAAATCAAAATATTTGGTTGTAAATAAAGTTTTTAGCTTATAGTGGTTTTGAAACAAGTGGATTAGACCTTTCCAATACTTGTCCGTCGCATATGCTGCTGGAATAGTCGCTGGCATTGATTTCACCTCCTTGTGATAATTTCTTGCGCTTTCTCTCATTGGCGATTCGGATTACATCATCCACAAGGAGAGAATAGAATCGTTGGGTTTGTTCTTCATTTAGTTTTATTCGAACTCCTTCTGCCATGATCAACACTCCTTTGTGAATGTATATGCGAAAAACACATTTAATATTTTCTTTGCCTGTTTAGTTAACTACACATTTTAGTTAAAAAAAATAAATCATCGAATTTTTTGTCTGGAAATGCATTTAGTACTCCCGTGATTAAGTTTTCACCAGGTGAACAGTACTCTGGGTGATTTTCTGGTAGTTTCGCTCTCCACAGACGACTACGAGATATACCTAATTGCTTAGCTAACTCTGTGTCATTCCAGCCCTTTTCTGCTTGAAGAGTTTCCAATATATCAACTCTTAATTTTAGTTTTTTCACCGTTTCACCTCTTCCTTGTGCAATTCTAAATGTGTTTCGCTCTCTACACAAATTAGTATATACCATGTTGTGTAGTTAATGCAACAGTTTTTTAAATAAATTTGTATTCAACTACACACTTTTATTGTTTCATGCACGAAACAATATTGATAAAATATATATATAGTCTATGTTCAGGTGGTATGTAAAATGGAATTAAAAGAATTTGGAATGTTTTTAGCTAATAAAAGAGAAGAAAGTGGATTTGATAGCCAAAGACAGCTCGCATTAGCTAGTAAGGTTAGTAATGGTACAATAGCTCGAATAGAAGCTGGTACCCAAAAGGCATCACCAGAAACATTAAAAAAACTGGCTCCGTTTTTAAAAGGCGTTGAATATGAAGACTTGTTGAAAATGGCAGGGTATCTTGAAACTGACTCTGACAATGAGAAAATGAAGCCAGGGGTAGTAAATGATGATGCTATCATCCCAAAAGGAACTACTGTTAGATATGGGGCCTACGATGAAATTTTAGAAGAAGATACTCGTTTAAGTACGATTAAAGAAAACTTAAAAAATCAATATCCAGTAACTGAATATGGAGAATATGTATATTTAGAAGATTTGGGTGTCTTGTCTCCCATGATAATGGCCAAGAAAAAAGGTGCTCTAGTTGAAGGGAAAGACGAAAAAGACATAGCAAAACAAATGAATAAAATTAAAGAGGATCTAACAAAAGGGGATGGGTTAAGTTTTAACGGAGAACCGTTGAGCGAGGAAGCTATTGAATCTCTTTTAGAGGCTATGGAGTATGCTGTTAGACAAACTCAACGAATAAATAAAAAGTACATTCCTAAAAAATACAGAGATAGCAACGAACAATAAGGGGATGCGGGGCGATTAGTATTGGGATGGATTAAAGAGATTGTACATGAACTGCAGAAAAAATATAAGACTAATGATCCATTTGAATTAGCAGAAAGCATGAATGTTCATGTAGTAATGTGGGATTTACATGAAGATATAAACGGCTTTTATAAATACGACAGAAGGAATAAATATATTTTTTTAAATTCTAATTTAAGCAGCGTTATGCAGCGTTTTGTCTGTTGTCATGAATTAGGACATGCTGTTCTTCATCCTAGGTCGAATACACCATTTTTAAGAAAAAATACGTTGTTTTCCATCGATAAAATTGAAGTGGAGGCAAACACCTTTGCCGTTGAAATGCTGATACCAGATGAAGTGTTAGAGGGCAAATCAATCTATGATTTAGCAAAGCTTCACGGTGTACCTAGTGAGGTTGCTCATTTAAAGAAATAGAAAGGATATTGGTTGTATATGAGATGTGCAATTTATAGACGTGTATCAACTGATATACAAAGAGAAGAAGGTTTCTCGTTAGAAGCACAAGCAATGCGCTTAAACGCTTATGCAGTATCACAAGGTTGGACTATAGTAGATGATTATACTGATGAGGGGTACTCAGCTAAAAACATTGACCGCCCAGCCTTACAAAAGATGATTAAGGATATGGAACAAAAAAAGTTTGATGTCCTTTTAGTTTATAGATTAGATAGGTTAGTGCGTAATGTAAGGGATTTACATGAATTACTAGAGACAATGGATAAATACGACGTAGCTTTTCAATCTGCTACGGAGCCATTTGAAACAAAAACAGCTACTGGTAGGATGTTCATCACAATCGTTGCTACCTTAGCGCAATGGGAACGTGAGACGATTGCAGAGCGTGTTTTCGAAAACATGCTTAAAAGGTCTGAAACAGGACTTCGTAATGGCGGGCCCGCTCCTTATGGTTATATATCCGAATCCGGGAAGCTCATTAAACATCCAGAGGAATCAAAATGGGTGGAGTTTATTTTTTCTCAATATCAAACCCATGGCTCCCAAAACATTGCAAAACAGTTAAATACAATGGGAGTACGGACGAAAAAGGGTGAGATTTGGAGCGATTTCTCAGTTCGCTATACGCTAAGAAACCCTATATATTCCGGATATATTAGGTGGAATAACGAGTCTGTATCATCCGGGCATAGGAAAAAAACTGGAGAAGAAGTCATAGTTCCTATTGAGCAAGATGACTTTGAGCCTGTTATTACAAAAGAAGTATGGGATCAAACGCAAAAACTACTTGAGCAACGTTCTCATATGGCATTTAGGTCTGAAAATCACTATCCATTTAGTGGTATTGCGATATGTTCTTGCTGCGGGAAGAGTTTTACTGGTGCGAAGAGAAATAGAAAATATGGTGATGAGTACAGATTTTATAAATGCCAAGGTCGTTTTAAGTTTGGAATATGTGATGTTCAAACTATTGCAGAGTCGTCTATTGAAGAAGAGTTCCTATCCATTTTAGATCTAGAAGAAGTGGAGCCAACCGTTAAATCAAGAAAAGTTAAACCTGAAATGGATCCAGAAAAATTGAAAGTACAACTGGCTAAAATAAATGATAAAAAGAAACGTGCCAAAGAATTATATATAGATGGCGATGAAACTAAAGATGAATATAACGAAAGAATGAAAAAGTTGAATGCTGAGGAAATGGAACTAATGAAGTTGTTAGATGTTGAAGATGAAATAGCTTCCGAGTTTGAGATTAGGCAGCTATTAAAAGAAATAAAAAAAGAATGGTACAATCTCTCGTATGAAACAAGAAAGAGGACCATTCATGGATTATTTGAATCAATTACAATTGAATTGGTGGAGCCTAGTAAACCAGGAAGAACTCCAATACCAGCAGTTATTAAAATCACTGACTACCAATTACGGTAGTTTTATTTTTATGGGTTATTTGTCATATGAACGCATCCTCATGCATGGGACAGCCTTTAATCGCATACACAGCACCCTCATCTGTACGAGAATATTTTTCCAATCCTCTTTTTAGCATGGTTACAATAGTAGATTTACCACCACTAACCGGGCCCATTAATAACAATATACGTTTTCTAACATCTAGTCGTTTGGCAGCTGGATGAAAGTATTCCTCAACGAGTCTCTCGATTGCCTCCTCCAGGCCAAAAATCTCCTCACCGAAAAACTCATACATCTTACGACCATCTCGTTCCTTTACACCAGCAGATTTGATCATGTTATAAACACGGGAATGGGCTGTCTGGGCAACCTCAGGCCGCTCCTTCACAATTTCCAGGTACTCCGCGAACGTACCCTCCCATTTCATACGATTCTCTTCCTCACGATAGCTCTTCACCTTGTTCAGAATATCCATGTTTTGTCTTCCCTCCATCTTGGACGCGGTTTATATAGCTTATGCACGAGTACCCCTCGTGATTCCGACTAGTTTTGTTAGGACAGGGTGGATGGGGGTGGGGGTAGTTTTGGCGGGGGAGTTTTTATTGGGGGCGGGGGTAGTTTTCTTGGGTTTGGGTGCATCTTTACTGGAGACGGGCTCATCCTGCTTTCGTTTGGGAGTATCTTTACTCGGAATGGGCACATGCTCTCCGGGGGTGGGCGCATCCTTCTCTCTTTTGGGCTCATCTACTCTCGGTGGGGGCGCATCTTTCTTCCTTTTGGGACCATCTTCTCTCGGTGAGGGCGCATCTTCCTCTCTTTTAGGCTCATCTTCTCCGGGGGTGGGCGCATCCTACTTCCTTTTGGGCTCATCTTCTCGCGGATTGGGCGTATCTTCCCCTCTTTTGGGCTCATCTACTCCGGGGATGGGCGCATCTTCCTCTTCTTTGGGCTCATCTTCTCTCGGTGGGGGCGCATCTTTCTTCCTCTTGGGCTCATCTCCTCCGATGGTGGGCGCATCCTCCTCTCTTTTGGGCTCATCTCCTCCGAGGGTGGGCGCATCTTCTCCAGGTTTGGTACCATCTTCCAAAAGATTAGGCGCACCACCCCCACCTCCCCATTAATCTACCATTCAACCAAAACTTTCCCAAGAAAATCTCTTGGATATGGTGTATAATAGTAACGTCTAAAAGTTGAAACAACATAACTACTATATTAAAATTCAATCAGATTCAAATAGAAAGTGAGATGTTCTTTGTGGGACGTAAGTGGAATAACATTAAAGATAAAAAAGCAGAGAAGGATAAAAATACGAGTCGAATTTATGCAAAATTTGGCCGTGAAATTTATGTAGCTGCTAAGCAAGGGGAGCCTGACCCAGAGTCTAACCAAGCACTAAAAGTTGTTTTGGAGCGTGCGAAAACATATAGTGTTCCTAAGCATATTATTGATAAGGCAATTGAAAAGGCTAAGGGTGGTTCTGAGGAGAACTATGATGAGCTTCGTTATGAAGGATTCGGTCCTAATGGTTCTATGATTATTGTGGATACTTTAACCAATAATGTAAATAGAACGGCATCGGAGGTTCGTGCTGCTTTTGGTAAAAACGGTGGTAACATGGGTGTAAGTGGTTCTGTTGCTTATATGTTTGACTCTTCTGCTGTATTTGGTATCGAGGGCAAGTCTGCTGATGAAGTGCTGGAGCTATTAATGGAAGCAGATATCGATGTTCGTGATGTGTTAGAAGAGGACGAGATCGTTATTGTTTATGCAGAACCAGATCAATACCATGCCGTACAAGAGGCATTTAAAAACGTCGGAATTACTGAGTTTACAGTAGCTGAATTAACGATGCTTCCGCAAAATGAAGTGACATTAGATGATGAATCAAAAGCACAATTCGAAAAATTAATTGATGTATTAGAAGACCTTGATGATGTCCAACAGGTATACCATAACGTCGATTTAGGTGAATAACAACTAGACTAAAAAACGTCCTAACTCATTAGGGCGTTTTTTTAAAAAAGGAAAGTATAAACCCTTCCTGTCAACACACATTCACTAAATAGCGAGGTTTTTCTAATAATAAGTGGGGGATGAAATGAAAGTAATTCGTTCAAAAGACTACAAGCTAATGGCCAAGTTAAGTAGATATGTTCATGATCTACATGTACGTCTATATCCGGAGTACTTTAAACCATATGATCAAGAGAGTTTTATAGCTTTCTATAAAGAACTGGTCGATCAAGATAAGTTGATCTTCCTAGTCTTAGAGGATCTATTGGAGCCAGTTGGATTTGCTATGGTGGAAGTAAAGCAGTACCCGGAAACCATTTTTAAGAAAGCCTATCAATCCGTTTACGTTCATCAAATCAGCATTTCCGATAAGAAGCAAAATAAAGGCTACGGTACGATGCTAATGAAGGAGATTGAAGCCCTTGCATACCAGAAGGGAATCCACAGGATTGAGCTAGATTATTGGTCTAATAACGAGATCGCTAAGAGCTTTTACAAGAAAAACAAATTCATCATCTACCAAGAACATGTATATAAGAAACTTTAAATCCCCTTCGTAAGGTGCACTCGCTGCACCTTATTTTTATATACTACAGTAGTTACAACTTACATAGAGCATCACCACCAAATGATATCGAACCAACCCAGCACTAATCTCCTCCTCTATCAATCACTCTCTTCCCAACCCCAGCTTCCCTAAATCAGATGAACCCCTCTATCTTCAACCCCTACCCAACTCCATCTCCTAGCGATTCATTTACCCGCCTCAGCCAAAAGTCCCCCATCAAATCTATGAAATTTCGCCTATATAATTTGTAAAACTAGTATAAAGGTATTATTAATCGACAAAATATTCAGTAAATATATTTACATCTGCTTAAATAACTCTTAACATTTGGTCTGTACAATGAAAGGTGAAACAAATATTAATTTAAACGAGGTGATCTAATTGAAGCTGAAAAAATTATTACTTACTTTATTAATCATGATGCTTTCAACTGGGGTATTATTTGGATGCGCAGCAAATGATGACGAAGATCCATCGACAGACGATAACGACACAGAGCAACAAGAAACAGAAGACGGTGAAGGTGAAAACGAATAAAATAACAAGAGCCTTCCTAGATTAACCTAGGAAGGCTCTATATAAATACCCGGTATACAAGATAGATTGCCATGCCCCAAATAATGAAGGCCGAACCCTGGTTTAATCGTTTCATTAGACTAGCTGACTTCATCAATTGACTCACCCTGCTTCCCACTAATGCCAATCCTAAAAACCAGAGCCACGATATTAAAATACTAGCAAAAGCAAACACTACTTTTTCATGTGCATCATAAACTACCGAGCTCGTGCCAATCACACCAATGGTATCTAATATTGCATGTGGGTTCAATAGGGATACCGAAGCGGCAAATGTTATTTGACGTCTAGCCGAGTATGGCCCAATCTCATTTTGTCCATCTTGCGGATTGCTTTTCCACATGATCCAGCCCATATACATTAGAAAGAAAAAGCCAATTAACGATAGTAGCTGCTCCATTCCCTCAACACGTAAAACCACTACCGAAACGCCTGCAACGGCTAAGGATATAAGTAAAGTATCACAAATGGCAGCAGTTATGACAGCTGGTAAAGCTTTACCGAAACGCTTTTGTGTGGCACCTTGATTAAAAATGAATATATTTTGAATGCCTAGAGGGAGGATTAAGCCAAATGCTAAAAGGGCGCCATGGATAAAGGCTTCCAACATGTTTCTCCCTCCCTAACCAATCTATTTAAATGGGTTTTTCCACTCCATTAGTGCAGCGTAATTCAAGGACTCTTCATCCTCTAAATAATTCGCTACAACACCGATGGGTACTCTACCCGCATTTAATAAAAAGGTAATCACTGGATCTTTCCGTTTACCTCTAACTACTTCCGCTAGATATGCTTCAGCGGATAAATGCTCTGCATGCTTGGCATATCCAGGCATTCTTCCCCCACCAAGCAAACGGTCTAAATCCTTATAAATGACCACCTCGTACATAGCTTGCATGAGCAATTTGCCTAGCGCTAATTTACGAAAGGCTGGTCGAATACAAATATCGACGACATACAAGGTATTACCATTCGGATTATGATTACGTATATACCCATCGTCGGTAATCTCTTCCCATGTATGTTCTGGATGTTCTGGATTAAAGTCCACTATTAATCCGGTCATGGAACCAGCCAGTACCCCATTCACTTCCACACATAAAGCACCCTCAGGGAATAAAGTAATGTGATTTTCTAATTGTGCTTTATTCCACCAAAGCTCCGGTGGAAAAGGAGGAGGAAAACTTTCCGACTGAATCGTTATTAATACATCAAAGTCTTCCCGTGTATAATTCCTAACCACTGCTTCCTCAAAGCCATTGTCACTTTTTAAATAGAGCTGCTTCCGGTAACGCATAAGGCTTCAGTCCCTTCTTATTTACTAAGGTCTGGATATAAGTCTAAGCGTCTATCGTTCCACGTTGTTACAGATCCTTCTTCACGTACCTTATATAAGAGATCAAGATCGAGATCTGCGGTAATAATCATATCGTGATTAAATTCACCCTCCATGAGGATGCCGTTTTTAGGAAATGGGATGTCATTCGGTGTGATAACTGCCGCTTGCCCGTAATTGGCGCGCATAAAGTCAACATTGCGTAATGCGCCAACCGTACCTGTTGTCACAACATATACCTGATTCTCAATCGTACGAGCGTGACAGGTGTAGCGAACACGATTAAAACCATGTAAATCATCCGTACAAGATGGCGCAAAGATAACATCTGCCCCCATGCCACGAACCATTCGGACTATTTCAGGGAATTCCATATCATAGCAGGTTAACAACGCAACTTTTCCTTTTTCCGTTTCAAAAATTTGAATCGATTCACCCGGTGTAATATTCCAATCCTTTTTCTCCGTTGGGGTCATGTGTAGCTTCGCTTGCTCGGCTACACGTCCATCTGGATAAAAAAGATGTGCTGTATTATACAATTTATCTTCTTTTCGAGTAACATGTGTACCACCGATAATGTGCATACCTGTCTCTTTTGCTAGCCCTTTAAACAGCTCGATATACTGTTCTGTATAATGAGGTAGCTCATCCACTAGACCTACCGTGCCATCTGAAATCGAGAGCAATTGGGTAGTGAAAAACTCTGGAAATAATACAAATTCCGATTCATATTCTGCAGCGGTTCTCACATAATGTGTTACCTGTTCTGCAAATTCTTCAAAAGCATTTATTTTTTCTAAGTGGTATTGAACCGCTGATACACGTAATTTCATAAGGCTTTCTCCTTCTACACAAATTTATATTTGTACTATATTTCATTCATACTAACATTTCAACTAAAACTTGCTATTAGAACGACTTTTCTTAACCTTATTGTTCTTTCCAAATCCTCCAAAGAAAACGGCAAAAAAAAAGCCTTCTCTTACTAGAAAAGACAAAAATCCTATTTATATATCTTTTGTTGCTCCATATCTGCTAGCTCCTGATAAAACTGCTGATCTTGGTTAAGAAAATCTTGAATTTCCGCAATACTGATACCGGCCTTTTTCGCTTCCAATATTAAGATTACCCACTCCGGATCCAAATGATTGCTCAAATAGTATCCCCCCTATAATAGGCTAACCTAGGTATTCGAGCTACACTTGGTTTTTCCCGAAAACCTACGTGACGAATTATTTCTCATTATTTCGCCCTTACTACTCCGAGCTATATCGTATCATCAGACCCGTTACACTAACATTACATTTTAACTATTTTTAATTTTCTCTAATTTATTTTTTAAATATTCCTCTCGATTGGTTATTATGAAATCATCGATATAATATTCCAAGGCTATTTGGCAATAATAGAGCGCCTGTTTAATATCTCCTATGCTTTCATAATAATCACTTAAGAACATGACCATATCGACCCATTCTTTTTCTAACCAATTACGATAATGAATAAACCAAGTCTCATACAAACCAGTCAAGGGATTTTCTGTTCGATCAGCCATAATGCGTTTATACAGTTCCACCTTCTTTACGATATTCGTTTCCTGATGTGCTCGTTTAATTGCGGCAACATGTAAAACAATATCCGATTCAATATTCGCTTGTAGAAAGATATGCTCTCTTTCTGTCAGCAAGTGATTCCTTAATGATTTCAACCATCTTCTTCTGAATAGGAAAGATTTTAAGATGAAAAGTACAAAAACGACTTCTTTAATTCGGTGTTGGGTTTGGTGTTCCTCTCCCAATAATCTTATAGAAAAATCGGGAAGTAATCGGAGGTCGTACCATGTGTACCTTAATGATATGATCCAACCCTTGTGCTTTTGACGATTGCTCAATCAACTTTAACTGAGAATGCTGGTGTAATTCCATTACTGGAGTTTCTACAGCTGTGTCACTCATGATTACATGTATTTTACGTTTACGTTTAGAAGCGGGTAATTGAGTGATAGCTTGCCAAACTAACGTTAATACCAAGGAAGAATCCTTACCACCACTATAAGAAACCACCCAGGGCTTAATTTGTTCCTCTCTACAATACTCTTGTTTTAATAAATCTATAATGGTATCGAATTCCTCAAATACATTTACTTGTTCATAACGTTTTTTCCATCGTTCTATAACAGATGTATTCATATTATTACCCTAACCTATGAGAACAAATAAATGCACTTTTCCTTTTGGATCAACAAACAAGGCTATTGGACGTTCAGTAGGAATGAAATGAAAAGCTGTTAAGTAGAAAATATCCGGGACACCAAAAATAATAGCACCATCACAATTTTCTCTCGGTATTGATAATAACATCACAACATCCCCAATTTACAATTTAATTTTTTCTTTCCTCTCGAAACGATCAATGTGGTACCGGCTAATATCTATCGATGTCTCCCCTTCATTTAATAACTCTGTCATTAATGTACCAACTAAAGGTGATAAAGTTACTCCACTATGCATCGCAGCGACATATAAATTTTCTACACTAGGAATTTCTCCTAAAATAGGAAAACCATCTTCGGGCATGACTCGAATCCCAGAAAAACACCTAACAATATTAGCTTTCGCCAAATCTGGAACATAATCAATAGCCATCCTAGCTGTATCTTGAATAACATCCAAAGTAGTACGACGATCGTATCCAACTTCTTCTTTGGAGTAACCGATTAAGACTTCTCCATTTTCCGCCTGCCTCATTCCTCCAATGGTATATTTTAGGAAAGGAGACAAAGGTTCTGTAATAATGATTTGCCCTCTTACTTGTTTCACAGGAATATTTACTTGTAACATTTGACCAAGTTCCTTTGTCCATGGACCACCTGCTATTATTAATTGTTTAGCTTGAAATTCACCCTGTTGAGTATTAACTTTAAACTTTCCACTCTCTTTTTCAACATCTAGAACGGGATTGTAAAAAGAGAACTGAACGCCATTTTTTTTGGCAGCCTTCGTATACAGTTCAACTAACCGGAATGGGTTTACGTTTCCATCTATCTTACTAAATGTAGCACCAACAATATTAGGGGATAATGCTGGTTCCTTTTCATGTACCTCATCATAGTTTAATACTTCAACTTCTATTCCAACTTTTGCTTGTTCTTCTTGTAAACGCAGTGCTTTTTCCCGATCTTCCTCTTTAAAAAAGGGAGCAAGACCTCCAGTACGATTATATTCTACATCACCTATTTTTCTTTCTAAGTATGGATACAATTCAGCACTATACATGCTTAACTCTGCATACCATGAAGGATTTTTATTATGTACCCAAACCCATGCCTGTGTTGAACCAGAAGTACCTGATAAAGGAAATCCTTTATCAATTACCAGTATCTCTTTATTTTTTCTCTCTGAAAAATGATAAGCAATACTGCTACCAACTACACCACAACCAATTACAACAATATCATAACTATTCTTCACGGTTAGTCTCACCTACTTCTTGAAGGGACTCATCAAAAACGGATGTAACACTAGTTATCGTTTGATCGGAACTAGCTAATGCGGAAATTCTTGTTAATTTTAGAGGCATTCGCATATTTGCCGGCGTTAAATCAGAAAAGGGCTTATCTGTATTGTCGTGAATAATTCGATTGACCAAATTCATACAAACCTTTGCCTGACATGGTCCCATCCCACAGCGAGTAAGTCGTTTAATATCATCAAAAGTGGTAGCACCCATTTTTATAACTGTTTCAATTTCATCTATATTTATTTCCTCGCATCGACATACTATTGTTGACTTATCCACCTCCAACCCTCCCTTATCTATTAGAAGTTACATATTTTCTTTCCAATTCGAATTCCTTTATTAATGATAACCTCGCTGACCAAACTTCTGGTTGTTCTGCTTTGGCTAGCTCTGTCCACAACGACTCCTTTCGCTTCTTAACGTAATCAGAGTTGTAATTTTCTAATGAATCTAAAATACTTATCCCTGCCAAATCTCCCGTTAACATAATTGCCTTCATCGCTGTGATTCCTGCAGCATTGCCAGCTACATAAGTATTAGGAATGCTTGTTTCAAAATTTGTATCGTATTTTGGTAACCAACCACCAAGTTCACTCAAATAGATTAATTCACATCCCAACACTTGAAACGGCTCCAATATTGGAAATAAACCTCCCGCAATACAAACTAAATCGACATCAAAAGCTACTTCTGTTCCATTATTATTTATAAGAACCATTTCAACTTCTCCTGGACCCCTCGCTCTAGTTATTGAGGAGTTTACATAAATCGGAATGTTCGCCTGTTTTAGGTAAGCGATATTATCTGCATCAACATCTACTGTGGATTCTTGCTCTATAATAGCTATAACCTCTACTCCACTTTCATTTAATTGTTTAGTAATCTCAAAAGCTAAGTTATTCGTTCCAAGAACAATTGCTTTCTTACCTGGTAATACCTTTTCACGATTTAACAAAATTTGCGCAGCACCAATGGTCATTACTCCAGGAAGTGTCCATCCTGGAAATGAAATAGAATCTTCCGCTGCCCCTGTTGTGATAATCGTTTTTTGAGATTGGATCGGAAAAGTTGTATTTCCGTTAGTAACACCAATTCTTCCATCTTTATACGTCCCAATCATCGTGCACTTGGTTAATAAATCAACATCATAATTCAATAATCTATCCTGTAAAAATTGAGAAAGTTTCATTCCTGTTTGCTTAGCAAATCCAGAAGGTAGATCTAGAACTTGAGATTGTTGATTTAGTTGTCCTCCTAGACGGAGGGATTCATCCACAATGGTGACTTTTAAACCATGACGTGCTGGTTCATACGCTGCACTCAAGCCAGCAGGTCCACCACCAATAATCAGTAAATCAGTCTCCATCAATCTTCCTCCTAATATCAGGATCACTTTCATTTGATTGAATTATCATTCCATTTTCTATTAAGGACATACAACTGAGCACATGATCCATTCCATTAACTGAAACAAAACAACTAGCACATCTTCCATTGGAGCAAAATAATCCCCTTGGTTGCTGTAACTTTCTGCTAACCCCTAATTTTTTAATCCCATTCGCAAACAAAGCCGCAGCAATTGTCTGACCTTCTATCGCTTGGAATGATTTTCCGTTGAAAGAAAAGGTGACTATATTTTCAGTTATTTGCAAAGGTCATCCCTCCTATCAAGATAATAAATTATAATATTATAATCTTCTTAATGTGGATTTACCTTTAATAGATTCTGTTTAACCTCTATTCTTTTCTCATGCAAAATCGGCTCGGTATACCCATTTGTTTGCTCCATGCCTTTAAAGACTAGGTCACATGCACCTTGAAAAGCTAAGGATTTATCGTAGTCCTTCGACATAGGTATATAACTTGGATCGTCACTATTTTGTTCATCTACTATTTTTGCCATATTCTTAAACGTATCAACTACCTGTTCCCTAGTACAAACTCCATGATATAACCAATTTGCCATATGCTGACTAGAAATACGTAACGTCGCGCGGTCTTCCATTAGACCCACACCATCAATATCCAAGACCTTTGAACAGCCAATTCCTTGGTCAATCCACCTAACTACGTAGCCTAATATTCCTTGGGCATTATTGTTTAGTTCTTGTTGAATCTCTTCTGTACTCCACTTCACTCCTGAGGCAACGGGAACTTCTAACATATTATCTTTTGCAACTGGTGATTCACCTTCTAATTGTTGTTGCACTTGGTGAACATTGACTTGATGATAGTGAATGGCATGTAACGTTGCTGCAGTTGGTGATGGTACCCAAGCAGTTGATGCACCTGCTTTTAATTGTCCGAGTTTTTGTTCCACCATATCTTTCATTTGGTCTGGAGCAGCCCACATTCCTTTTCCAATTTGTGCTAAACCTCTAAATCCCGCTTGTAGACCAACCATCACATTAGACTTTTCATAAGAATCGATCCAATTCGTATGTTTCATTTCTAATTTCCGTATCATTGGACCAGCTTCCATCGATGTATGGATTTCATCTCCTGTTCTGTCCAAGAAACCAGTATTAATAAATACTATCCGTTCCTTAACCTCAAAAATACAAGCTTTTAAATTAAGGGATGTACGTCGCTCCTCATCCATAACACCTATTTTTATTGTATTTCGTTTAAGGTTTAGCAAATCTTCTACTCTATTAAATAGTAAATTAGCAAAAGCTACCTCTTCAGGCCCATGCATTTTAGGTTTCACAATGTAAACAGAGCCATTTGATGAATTTTGGAATAATCCATTCCCTAATAAAGAATGTTTGGCAACTAAACTTGTCACTACCGCATCTAGTAAACCTTCAAACACTTCTTCTCCTTTAGAATCTATTATTATATTCGTTTTCATTAAATGTCCTACATTACGTATAAACATAAGGGATCTACCTGGAATAGTGAATTCCTCATGATTAGTAGAAAAATAGGTACGATCAGGATTCAATGTTCGTTTAATCTGTTTCCCATTTTTATTAAACGTGACAGATAAATCGCCATTAATTAGTCCATACCAATTTTGATAGACTAATACTTTATCACTTGCATCTACTGAAGAAACAGAATCCTCACAATCCATAATAGTGGTAACTGCTGATTCCAATACTATATCTTTAATTCCTGCCTTATCCGTTTTCCCAACAAAATGTTCCCTATCGAACCGAATTTCAAAATATAGATTATTATTGATAAATAATAGCGTAGAAGGGTCTTCCGGATATCCTTGATAACCCGATAACTTTTCAGGCTCTTTCAATGAAGTAGATGTTCCATTATTTAGAGAAACAACAAGACTCTCATTTTCTATACGATATTGAACCACTTCTTTATGAGACCCTTTCAGTAATGGAATCGTCTCATCTAAAAAGTTTCTTCCATATTCTATAACCTTTCCTCCACGAACAGGATTATAGTTACTGTCCTGTGTTTCACCGTCTTCTTCAGAAATCACATCTGTACCATATAAAGCATCATAGAGACTTCCCCACCGAGCATTAGCTGCATTTAGCGCATAACGAGCGTTACTTAATGGGACAACTAATTGTGGACCAGCCTTGACTACCTCCGGATCTACGTTTTCTGTCTCTATTTGGAAATCTTCCGGTTCTTTTTCTAAGTAACCTATCTTCTTAAGAAAGGTTTTATAGGAATCTAATTCAAATGTATTTTCACGATGCCAGCTATCTATTTTGGACTGTAATAATTCTCTTTTTCTTAATAATTCTTCGTTAATTGGGGTTAAATCCTCAATAAGTTTTTCAAATCCATCCCAGAACTGCTTTTCTTCAACACCACTTGATGGCAATAAATCATGATTAATAAATTGAAAAAGTTCCTTTGCTACTTTCAAGTTCCCTATCTTGTCAAAAAGCTGCATATCACACCCTCCAATCGAATTTTTATGTTAAAACGGTTTCAAGTGCTCTTGCAGGTTTATAAGGTGACAGGTCTAAATCAATCGAATCACCTTTAACAATCGATGCAGCTAAACGCCCCACATATGGTCCCATCGTTAGACCTGAAGCACCTAATCCAGTTGCTAGTACAACATTAGATTGCTCTCCCACTTTTCCGATTAATGGTAAAATATCAGGACCCATTGGACGGAAACCTATACGAAATTCTTTAAGTTTTCCATTAGATAGTCCTGGAGCGACGTTTAACGCCTCCGAAAGAACTTCATTCACTCCACTGACCGTCGTTTTATAATCAAATCCTGTACCAGTTTCTCTTGTAGCCCCAGCTACAACTCGAGAATCATCAAAAGCAAGCATATAATGACTCGTTTGAGGAAGAACAACCGGCCAGTCAGTAGTATCTTCACCAGGTAGTTCAATATGCGCAATCTGTCCACGTTGTGGTTCAATTTTCAACTCAAAACCAAGTGTCTTCAACAGGAACGGTGCCCAAGCCCCAGCAGTAATTAATACGGAATCTGCATTAATTACCTCTCCATCCACCATGACACCTGTCACTTCTCCGTTTTCACTGATTAGTTCGGCTTCTCCTGAAATTAATGTTGCCCCATGCTTTTGGGCAGCACGTTTCATTGCGTCTCGAATTAGTCTGCCATCAACTCTTGCAGCTCCTGAAATAAAAATAGATTCATAGTCTTTATTTAAAGGAGGGAACAGTTCTTGTGACTTCTCTGGTGTTAATCGAATAATATCCCCCAATTCAGGACTCTCTTTTTGTTTATTTTTCACTTTTTCTTCTATTGCATCAAGCTCTTCAGCATCATGACTAACACACAGTGCACCTACTTTTTTATATCCAACATTCTCTTCTCCATCTTGACTCAACTGAGAAATCAAATCTGGATAAAACTTCGCACCTTCTCTAGCAATCTTATACCAGTCTTCATCATCTACCCTTGATACCCATGGACAGACAATGCCTGCACCAGCAGAAGTTGCATTTCCTTCATGCTCTTTGTCAATCATTATCACTTCAACACCACTTTTCACAAGGGAGTATGCAGCACTTGCCCCTACTATCCCACAACCAATTACAACAACCTTCATTACTTTCTCTCCTTTCATACCTCAATTAATTTAATGGGAAATGACATGCAACATAATGTTCATCAGATACCTCTTTAAATTCCGGCTTTTCTTCAATACATCTCGCCTTTCCGAATGGACATCTCGAATAAAAACGGCATCCCTTTGGTACATCAAATGGGTTTGGTATATCATTTTCTAGAAAAATCCGTTCATCATCTTTTTCTCTTAGCTTTGGATTTGGTATTGGAACAGCAGAAATCAATCCTTGTGTATAGGGATGCATGGTCTTTTCAAATAATTTTTCCTTCGTGGACATTTCAACAATTTCACCCATATACATGACCGCAATTCGATCACTTATATACTTTACTGCGGGAATTCCGTGTCCAATGAAGATAAAAGTCAGATCAAATTTGTTCTGTAAATCGATTAATAAATTTAAAATTTGCGCTTGAATGGATACATCAAGTGCAGATACAGGTTCATCACAGACGATTAATTTTGGTTTTAATGCAATCGCTCTAGCAATACCAATCCTCTGACGCTGTCCACCACTAAACTCATGTGGAAAACGCTTTGCTACAGATCGGTCAAGTCCGACCGTTTCAATTAATTCAAATACCATATTTTCTAATTCTTTACCTTTTGCAACTCCATGCGTCCGGAGCGGCTCGGCAATAATATCAAACACTTTCATCCGTGGGTTTAAGGAAGAAAACGGGTCCTGAAAAATCATCTGTATATCTTTTCGGACCTTTTGTAATTGTCTATTTGATAATTGAAGTAAATCTTGACCCTCGAAGATTATTTTTCCATCCGTCGGCTCAATTAACCTGAGAATCATATTACCTGTTGTTGATTTACCACATCCCGATTCACCAACAATACCTAATGTTTCTCCTTTCTTTAAATAAAAACTAATATCATCTACTGCTTTGACACTTTGATTTTTCTTCTTGAACCAGCCTGATGAAACTGGAAAGTATTTTTTCAATCCCTCTATCCTTAATAAATACTCCGTCTCTTTCTGCTTTGTAAAATGATCTTCAATTTGTACTTGAGTCATGCTCCCACCACACCTTCTTCCTCATATAACCAACATTTCACTCCGGAATCTTCTCCATTTCTTAAGAATTCAGGCTCCTCTTGCTTACATTTTTCCATTGCAAATGGGCATCTTGGATGGAACTTACAACCTGTTGGCATTTTATCTGGCGCAGGTACATTTCCTTCAATGGATTCCAATTTATAATGCAGCTCATGAATTTTTGGAGTACTATTTAATAATCCCTTTGTATATGGGTGCTTAGGATTCTCAAATAAATCAAAGACATTATTTTCTTCCACAATTTGTCCACCATACATGACGATGACACGATCGACCATTTCCGCAACTACACCTAAATCATGAGTAATAATAATGATGGAAGTGTCAAATTCGTAGGATAGTTTTTTCATTAACCTTAATATCTGAGCTTGTATTGTTACATCAAGCGCTGTTGTTGGCTCATCTGCGATTAATAATTCCGGACTACATGATAATGCCATGGCAATCATTACCCTTTGTCTCATCCCACCACTTAGTAAATGGGGGAATGACTTATATTGCTTTTCTGGATTTGGTATCCCTACCTTTCGCAACATATCTATTGACTTTTTCTTCGCTTCTTCTTTGGTTACATTTTGATGAAGCTGGATAGCCTCAGAAATTTGTTTCCCAATAGTAAAGGAGGGATTTAAAGACGTTAATGGTTCTTGGAATATCATGGAGATCTTATTCCCTCTTAACTTTCTTAATTCCTTCTCATTAAATTGGGTTAAATCTTTTCCATCAAACTCGATTTCTCCTTCCACAATTCTCCCAGCTTCGTCTAGTAGTTGTAGAATGGACAATGATGTTACACTTTTTCCACTTCCAGATTCCCCTACAATGCCAACTACTTCACCCTTATCAATGGAGAATGACACACCATTTACAGACGGAATAACACCATACTCCGTAAAAAAATGCGTATGTAAATTTCTAACATCTAATAGTTTCTCTTTCATTATTTACCGCCTCCCTTAGTCTGTATTCTCGGGTCAAGTACATCTCGAATCCAATCCCCTAAAAGAATAATCCCAAGTACTGTTATCGTAATCGCAATTCCAGGAAAAGTAGCAAGCCACCAATTAGTTGCTAAATAATTTCTTCCATCTGTCAGCATGGAACCCCATGAAACATCAGGTGGTTGTATACCTAACCCAAGGAAACTTAACGAAGCCTCTAATATAATTGCCGTTGCTACACTCATTGCTGAGATAACAATGAAGGAAGAAATAACGTTTGGAAGCACATGTTTTACCATAATCACTCTATTTTTTGTTCCAATTGATCGTGATGCTTTTACAAATTCTCTTTCTTTTACACTTAACACTTCACCTCTTACAACCCTTGCGTAAGAAACCCAGTTTGTAAATCCAATCACGAGGATTAATACAAGGATACTAGGTTCAAATACCGCTAGAACAACTAAAATAAAAAGAATACTAGGAATGGCAAGAAATGCATCTACAATTCTCATTAAAACATTATCGATTATACCGCCATAGTAACCTGCTACAATGCCGATTATCATTCCTACTACTCCTGCAACTAGGACGGAAAATACTCCAACCATCAAGGAAACACGAGTGCCAATAATGATTCTACTGAGGATATCCCTGCCTAAATTGTCTGTTCCAAGAATATAAGTAGTAGAACCACCTTCTTCCCAAAAAGGAGGTTTTAACATATCTTGCAGATTATTTTGGGCAGGATTATGTGGTGTCAGGACGTCTGCAAAAATAGCAACCAACGTAACAAGCACTACAATAATCAACCCAACTGTTCCGGTTTTACTTACTAAAAGTAACCTACCCCATCGAGCTATGCTATTCCGTTTTCTTGGCTCAGAATCGTTCTTCTCCACATTCGCTACCGCTTTTGCACCTATCATTGCACTTTAACCTCCTATGAATAATGAATCCTTGGATCTAGTAATCTATAAATTAAATCGATTATTAAATTAATCAGAATTACTAAAACTGCAATGACTAATACCGCAGCTTGAACTACAGCCATATCCCGTCCATTTACTGCCTGCACTAGTAACAAACCTAATCCTGGCCAAGAGAAAACACTTTCTGTTACTAACGCTCCAGCTACAAGATGTGATATTTGTACACCCATAATCGTAATAACTGGATTTAGTGAATTACGAAATGCATGTTTATAAACTACCATGGAGTTGCTCAACCCTTTACTTCTAGCTGTACGTATGTAATCTTGATTAAGAATTTCCAGCATACTCGACCGAACCAAACGAGTCATTTCTGCTGCAACCCCCGTACCTAAGGTAAGTGCAGGTAATATTAAATTACTCAACCCATCTCTTCCAGATACAGGAAATAGTTCCATATTCACGGCGAATAATAGAATAAGAAGGATTCCAAGCCAAAAATTTGGCATTGCTTTTCCTAAAACAGAACCACTAGTAATAAATAAATCTACTAGACTATTACGCTTTCTTGCAGAATAAATACCTAGTGGGATTGACATAAGCGTTGCAACAATCATGGAAGCTGTTGCAAGTTCAAATGTAGCTGGAAGCCTTTCTAATACTAGTGGAAGTGCTTCTTGGCTATATTTAAAAGAAGTTCCAAAATTACCCTGACTCAAGTCAGCAAGAAATCGGAAATATTGAACAACAAATGGATCATTCAACCCTAAAGCCGCTCTTAATGCTTCACGATCACTTTCTGAAGAATCTTCCGGTAACATCAATGCCACTGGATCCCCTGCCATATAAACCAAGACAAAAACAACAAAGGTTATAATGAAAATAACAGGCACGATTTGCAGTAGTCTTTTCACTAGATATTTCTTCAATGTCAAATCTCCTTTTTTACAAAGCAGGTTTAGATACCATAATTACCTAAACCTGCTTCATCTTTGGATTCCAATCATCCATTATTTTTTTGTGATATCGTCATAAAGGAAGCCTGCATCTAATCTTGGCGTAAAGTTAATCTCCTTACTTACACCATAGTTAACTCCTTCTTGGTATAAAAATATATGTGGTCGTTCTTCCGCAACAATTGCTTGTATTTTTTGGTACTGATCGAGTCTTTCTTCATCATTTAGATTACGACCTGCGTCATGGTATAGTTGTTCAACCTCTTCGTTAAAATAATCGGTTTGACCTGCTGCACGGTCCTTTGTGTAGTGGACTAGGGAATAAGAAGCATCAAACAATCCATCCGCAAGTCCTATCATAATTAACTCTTCATTAGAATTAGAGTTATAGACATCCAAAAATGCACTAGACTCTAATAATTGTAAATTAACTGTTATACCTACTTCACCTAACATAGATGCAACTAATTGAGCAACTTCTCCATCAAGCATGTACCTGCCTTTAGGTGCAGTTAAAGTAATTTCCACACCGTCTTCATATCCAGACTCAGCTAGCAGTTCCTTGGCACGCTCTGGATCATACACGTACGCATCATATAAATCAGGATTTGATCCAAATATCTCAGTTGGGACACGAGACCTTACTGGAACACCAGTACCTTGCAATACAGAGTCGACAATGGTTTTCTCATCAATTGCTAAATCAATTGCTTCTCTCACTTTAGGATCTGATGTAACATACCCTTCTGTCGTACGAGTTACTAGCAACATAACTCGTGTCGTATCACCACCTACAAGTTCTACATCTTCCTCACCGCTTACTCGTTCCCATTCATTAGGGGGAATATCTGTAGCAATATCAACACCACCAGTTAATAATTCCCCTACACGTGTAGAACTTTCTGTGATGGCTCTTACAATGACTTGGTCCCATTTTTGATTGTTTCCACCAAAATAATCTTCGTAAGGTTCAAGTACTACTCGATCATCTGGCTTCCACTCTACATATTGATAAGGACCCGATCCTATTGGATTCTTTTGGAACTCTTCTACCCCAACTTCTTCAAAGTATTTTTTAGGGAGAATGTCAGATCCACTTTTAGCTAATACTTTAAATAAAGTTGGCATTGGACCATCTGTAACGATTTCTACATTTAATTCATCCACTACATTCACTTCTTTTAATTGTGTAAAATAAGGAAACTCCTTTAATGTTTGATCCGTCATTACACGTTCTAGACTAAACTTTACATCTTCTGCAGTTAATGGGTCTCCATTATGGAAGGTGATTCCATCTTTTAAGGTAAATACCCAGGTTTCATCATCGATTTGTTCATAGGACTCCACCACATCTTGCTGTACTTCCATGTTTTTATCCCAATAAAACAATCGACTATACATATTTCTCATGACTCTTTCTGCGTTTGTACTTAAAGAGTTATGAGGGTCCATGGAAGTTAAATCAGCTGATTGAGCAATAACTAATGTATTGTCATTTGCGCTATCGCCTTCTCCTCCATCAGAAGTAGATTCACTACTACATGCACTGATGACCATTAATACAAGCAAAGATACAAGCATTACTAGAAACCGGTAATAAGTTTTCATTTTCTTCCTCTCCTAATTATATTTAATTTTTAATATTCTGAAATAATGTGGTGTAATTAAGTTAAATTATGAATTACATTAGCAGTCACTTTAATGCCTTGTATATAATCATCTATAAAAATGTTTTCATTTGGTGCGTGATAACTAGATTGTGTATTGGCTACCCCAATCTGTACAGCAGGTATCAATGTGTTTTTTAGCATTTTGCTCATTGGACTTGAGCCTGCAAGATTTCGGAGGATAACAGGTGGTTCAGCATAAACTTCTTTTACACTTTGAAGTACAGTTTCTACGAAAGAATTATCTGGGTTTGTGTTAAATGGATCGAGACCATGAGATTGTTTAATTTCAATATCCTCATAGCCATATTTATCTAAATGTTCTCTAAGTAACTGAGCTGTTCTTTTAGGTGTTTGACCAGGGACAAGTCTAAAATCTAGCTTTACTTTTGCAATCGATGGTAGAACAGTTTTGGAACCCTCTGCCGTATAACCTGATTCTATTCCACAAATGGTGCAAGTCGGCTCAGCAGTTAATCGTTCTTTTAAATCATAGCCAGTAACACCATTAAGAAAACTATCAAGTCCATATGTCTTCTTCGTTTCCTCTTCATTAAAGTTGAGTGTATTAATTATTTCTCTATCCTTTGGTGTCAACGGGACAATGTCATCATAAAACCCATCGATTAGTATCTCTTCCTGTTCGTTTTTAATGGTGTTAAGTGCCCAAAGCAATCTCCAAGCAGGATTTTCTACAATAGCCGCTTCAGAAGAATGTAAGTCATGGTTTGCCCCTTTGCAAATTAGTTCTACATAACAAATACCTTTTACTCCTAAACCAACATGAAGACGTTTATCGTTTACATCTCTTGAACCTCCTTCCCAGATAATGCCATCCGTATGTAGTTTTTCAGGATGCTCTTTTGCAAAAAATTCTAAGTGCGGACTGCCAACCTCCTCTTCTCCTTCAAAAATAAACTTAACATTGACAGGTAACTCCCCATAAACCTCCTGATAGGCATGAATAGCACAAATCCGAGCAATCAAGTTACCTTTATTGTCCGCAGTTCCCCGTGCAAAAATCTTGCCATCTCTAATCGTAGTTTGAAATGGATCGCTAATCCATTCACCAATTGGATCTTCTGGTTGAACATCATAGTGATTGTAGAATGTTATGGTCCTTGCTTTATTAGCATTCATTTCTCCGTAAATGATGGGATAACCATCTGTTTCTATCTCAATAACTTCAGCTCCTATTTCTGAAAGAAATTTCTTTACCAACTCTTTCATTTCAAACATACCTCTGTTTTGAGCAGAAACACTTGGCTGATTACAAGCTTTAATTAACCAGTCGATATACTCTTTGGAATTTCTTTCGATGTACTGAAATACTTTTTCCACTAAACTAATCTCCTCTCCCTGTTCTAAAGTCTTTTCATAATCTGTCTGTTTATCATGTTGAATATATATAACAATATAAAGTTATAATATTATATTGTTTATATTTCCAAGTATTCTGTTTAAAAAATAAAAGTTAAATTTGAATTTCCAAAAAGAACTTTGATTGATCTTGTTTTAAAATAAATCTGGAATATTCTATAATCCTTTTATCTTCAGTTACGGTATGTCGATCTATAACAAATAATTGCTTACCTACCGGTACATTCAATAGCTCATGTTCATATTCTCCCGCAATCATCGTAGAGAAAAATATTCTAGCTTTGTCCAGTTTCATTCTATACTTCTTGACTAAAATGTTATAAATTAAGTCATCCTCAAAATCCTTTGAATCTAAGTTCTCTTGAAATAATGATGCTGGTATAAAGGAGTGCTCAATTACTAATGGTTTGTCCTCTTCTACTTTTAATCTTTGAATATTGTAAACTAACTCATGTGAATTAATGCCGAATATCTTACCAACCTTGTCCCCAACTGCTTCTTTTTTGAATTTTATAGTTTTATGAGGGTAATGCTTATTTTCACTCCAAGATTCATTTTTTAAGGAAACTAGAGTTGAAATGTCCTTCGCCTCTTTCTTTTCTATAACAAATGTCCCTTTACCACTATGTCTTTCCAATACGCCTTCATTAACCAATTCATGAATCGCTCTTTTTACCGTTATATTACTTACATCAAACTTAACAGCTAGTTCCTTTTCCGATGGTAGCTGATATCCAAGACTCCATTCTCCGATTATTATCTTTTCTTCTAAATAATCCTTTACTTGTTGATATAAAGGAATGGATAAACTTTTATCTATCTTCATTTCATTCTCCTTGTAAAGTTATATGTTTATAATATTATAATTTTTAAAATTAATTATAATTTCTCACAATTATAGGGAACGAATAAAGCAATGTCAACATCTTTTTCAATATAATTTTAATTTTCTTTATTTTTATTATATATACGCTGTGGAAGGACTAACTCTCCACAACATTCCCTATTCAAATCTTCCAAAAATTAATATAAACTAAAACCAAGCACTCTACTAAAGGGGGAAACAAACATGTCAAAGATTGCAATTATTTCTGATATTCACGGTAATCTAACCGCACTAAAAGCAGTGCTTGATGATATCAAAAAGAGAAAAGTAGACCAAATCTATTGCCTAGGAGACTTGGTAGGAAAAGGGCCACGTGGTTCGGAATGTATTCAACTAGTTCGAGAGCATTGTGATAAAGTAATCTACGGAAATTGGGATGTGTTTATCCGGGATGAGATTGATAATGAAGCGATTAAATGGACACAGAGCCGGTTAACTGATGAGGATTATGATTATCTGGCTTCCTTGCCATTTTATATCGAATTTGAATTAAACGGCAAACTAGCTCGTTGTTTTCACGCATCGCCACGTAGCGTTTTTGAACGAATCGCACCGGAGTATCATCCTACCGAAAAGTGTTTATCCCTTTTTCAGAATAGCGAAGAAACCGAGTCCCTCCACTCTACTCGCACGCCAGATATGGTGTTTTATGGCGATATTCACCTGACCTGGTTAAGAACGTATGATATTGGGATCCTATGCAATGTTGGAAGTGTTGGTTTAGATGTTGTGGACGCTACCTATATGATTGTTGATGGGTCGCATGGGGCGAATTCGATTAATTTTGTACGTGTTCCTTATGATAGGGAGAAAGAGCTCCGTGAAACAAAAGAACTGGGTATGGTTGGTTATGAGGAATATTATAGAGAGATTATGTATGATCAATTTAGAGATACGCAGTGACAGTTAAAGTAGGCTTGTTGTGAAGTGGTCCAGGACAAGTACTTATGGCTTACCTTGAGCCAAGGTACCTGTCACCGTGGCACTCCTATGCTACTCTCTTCTCGTGGTATCCGCCATTCACACACATGACTTCAGTAAGAATGTTATACCCACCCTTTATATTTTTAAGAGCCTTTCTTGCTTCCTTTTCTGTTTCAAATTCATACATGGTAATATCTAAGCCTATATAACGAGTTACAATCCACATAGTGATTTCCCTCCTGTTTTTTATAAATATGTGAAATATAATCCTCCTGAACCCATACAGCATTCATGAGGTTTAAAGTAAAATTAGGATTATCTTTGCTACAACTTAATCATAGTACATGTAGTAGTATAAGTAAAATGCTTAATTATTATCATTTTGTATAAGTTATTATTATACACAAATGCATTAATACTTACTACCAAAAATGCCAGGTACCTTTCCCCATGGCACTATTCATTTGCCTTTAACCAAAATAACAATTATGGTGGACTTAAGGAGTGAATAACATGCTTGAAATCATCGCTACAAACCTTACTGATGTCAAAGATGCCGAAAAATTTGGGGCCGATCGTATTGAACTTAGTCCTGCTATGTCTGAATTGGGAATCACACCGAGCTATGGCTTAATCCAAGCAGCAGTGGAATCCGTAAACATACCAATTAACGTGATTATCAGACCCCATAGTCAATCATTTATTTATAATAAGAATGATGTGGAAGTAATGAAAAGAGATATCAACATGGTGAAGAGCCTTGGGGCTAACGGGATTGTGATTGGCGCACTAACGAAAGACCATACCATGGATGACGATGTACTTACCGAGTTATTAGCAGTAACGGATTCGTTAGATGTGACCATTCATCGTGCATTTGACTTTGCTCGTGATTAAAAAGAGGCCTTGTTGAAATTAGCTGAGTATAAACAGATTACGACTATCTTAACGGCGGGTGGAAATTACAGAGCACCTGAAGCTGTGGAACAAATAAACGAATTGATGGCTATGGCAAGTGAAACTCATTTATCTATCATGACTGGACATGGACTTAGATTGGATACATTTGAGACATTTTACAAGTCAACTAAACCAGAATTTGTCCATTTTGGGACTGGCGCACGAATTAATGAAAGTTTTGACTTCGGACTTGATGAAAGTAAAATCAAGGAAATTAACCAAATAATGGTATCAAACTAAACAGAAACCGTAGAAGCACTCAACTTCTACGGTTTCCTTATTTCTTATTATTATAATTTCACACGATCACGATACTTATCAATTAACTCCTGATTATGAGCATCGGCCCCTTCAATATTCCCACTTAGGAATACTGGAGGCTTAAAGCCATTCTCAGCCATTAATTTAACCGCTTCGCAAAGAATTGCATTTAAAATTGTTGCACCAATTACTGTCGAGCTAGGAGAAAAGTTTACTTCTACCTGCTCATGTGATAATAATGCGTCCCCAACAGGTGCGTGGTTATTAATCACTAAGTCAACGGCGTCAAATAAATGTTTCCCACTCGTGTGACGAGATGGCTGGCTCGATGTTCTGACGTTGGGTTTAATAGTTTGTTTAAATAGTGAATCGAAACACGTAAACGACTACGAGCAGTTTTTAAATCAACATCTGGCCATACTAAGTCACATAGCTCATCTCGTGTTGCCGATTGCTGGATGATCAGATACATGAGAATTTGTTTTGCCTTTCTTTGTCCCCAACCACCTACTAAACGTTTGCCATTTAAGAAAACGTCTAAGCCTTTCATGATGTTTACTTGTAGTGTAGGCAATGTCGCTTCTGTTTTCTCCTTCATCTTTTCTCTAATTTCTCGATACATCTCTGCATATAGCGTCTGAGCATAGCTAGCTATCTCTTGATTTACTGCGTTATTTTGATGCTTCATAATAAATTTCCCATTCCACTCTGCCATGAGATTCGGCTGGTCCATCTGGATTAAGAAGGATGAATAGGGCACTGTATAATACCTTGCATTTGTATTAAAATTTAGAATAGCAGAATTTAGTTCTGGTGGAAATGTTTCATCATCTGAACCGGATAAGACTAAGATTGGAATCGTCACGTTTTGGATATTCTGTTGGGCACGATTTAGTGATTCAACATCGAAAATCTTAAAATAAACATGTGGAGTCACTTTTTCAAATGCCCAAAGAATACGCTCCTCCCTTTCCTGTGTAGGATAGAGCATAAACTTATCGATAATCAGCTGGGCCTTATGCAGCATCGTCTCATGGCCCTTTACTTGCATCTTTCGTTCGGCTACAATTTTTTACCAAGTTCTCTTGGAAAATGAACTGGAACCGCAAGTAGTGTTAACGTTTTCAAACTAGAGAAGCCTCTTGCTGCAAATTCGATAGCACTGACATCACCAAATCCTTGTGCGACAACATGATACGTATCTAGCTGTAATGTATTCACTAAGCATTGAATATCATCGGCTAGCCTGGAAATCGATAAATCACCATCCCCTACAGTAGAGTCTCCATGCCCTCTTAAATCGTACCGAACCACTTGATAGTCTTCTAAGAACAACGGGATAATCTCGTTCCAGCAATACATGTCTAATCCGGTAGGGTGAATGAATATAATGGTCTGTGTAGCACGAGGATTCGTTGATTCAAATTTTTCATAATGAATTTGAGCACCGCCACATGTTATAAAGGCCATTCTATCTCCCCCCTCTCACTAGTCCAATTTGCTTATATATACTAGTATTCTGTAAAAAAATGCTAATTCCTGTTTTTTTACATGTTTTGTTTGTTAAAAATAACAGGCCCCACCACAACGCGTGAAAGAGCCTGCCTTACTAAGTCTGTTTACCGGTATCTTCTTTGGTACCCACCGATAGATAAGGTCGCCATAATAATTCCAATGAGCAGTGCCAGTTCCATAGAAGTTCCTGAGATAACATGTTGTTTGATAAATTCCTCTTCTAGCATCATTTCTCCGGCAGTCCAGGCAAGTAAGCCCGCCCCAAAATAGACAACAATCGGGAAATGCTCCATCATTCGTAATATAAATTGACTAGCAAATAGCATAATTGGAATACTCAAGATAATACCGACGATGACCAGCATCATATTCCCCTCTGAAACTGCTACAATACCTAACACATTATCTAAGCTCATTAATACATCAGCAAAAATGATGATGACGATGGCTTCCTTTAAGGAATTGCCCACTTTCACGGAATTCTCTTCCGCTTCTTTATCAACAAGAAGTTTATAAGCTACAAACAGTAATAAAATGCCCCCTATTAAATGGATAAAGGGAAGCTTTAATAGATACATGACAATAACCGTAAATGCGATCCGAAATATAACAGCCCCGAGAGTTCCCCAGACAATCGCCTTCTGTTTTAAGTCTTGTCTTAAATTGCGACTTGCCATTGCAATAACAATTGCATTGTCACCACTTAAAATTAAATTAATCATTAATATTTTCACTAAAGGCTCTAACAGCTCCAAGAGAGATCCTCACCCTTCCACTATAAAATACTTGTCCTAAGATATTGATAATTAAATGTATGTCCGAAACGATAACATCATTACAGTTTTTACAATCGTGTGAAATGGGCTTATGTTTAACTCTCAGGTTATGAACCCGCTGCATATTCTAGTTAAAAAGCGGAGGAATGCGAATGTTTTATTATCAGTATTATTTTCCACAGTTTGTACCAGTACAGTACTATGGTCAGCCATTATATACGGAGATGAGGCAACAACCTACTGTTCAACAAATTTTACAAACGATTCGAACAGAGCATAATACGCTATACAACCAGCTAGTAAATGCTGGAATGAATCGTCAAGTAGTCGATTACGTCTTTTTCTTCATGGTCAACTATACGGTAAATCAAGCAAACACAAATCAAAATGCTAATCAAATCTATAATCAATTCCAACGGCAGGTACCTTGGTTTAACCTGATATTTAGACAATTTAATGTGCCTCAAAATGTTGCCGATCAGGTAATGAGAAGAGTCATCCAAATTACGTTAGATCAATTAGCTGGTGGTGCTCCTAGTCCTGGGCAAGGATGGTCTAGCTGGGAGGACTTAGGTGGAACACTTACCTCTGCACCTGCTGTATCTTCCTGGCAAGCCAATCGATTAGATGTGTTTGTCCGTGGTACAGATAATGCACTATATCATAAATGGTGGGATGGTTCGAGATGGAATGATTGGGAAAGCCTTGGTGGGGTCTTAACTAGTGCACCTGGTGCGGTCTCTTGGGGGCCAAATCGGATTGATGTATTTGTTCGCGGTACAGATAATGCGTTATATCATAAATGGTGGGATGGTTCGAGGTGGAGCGATTGGGAAAGCCTTGGTGGGACACTAACGAGCGGACCTGCAGCTTCCTCTAGAAGAGCGAATCAGTTAGATGTATTTGTTCGCGGTACTGGAAATAGACTATATAAACGATCATGGAATGGGTCTCGTTGGGAAGAGTGGGAGGATCTTGGTGGCAATTTAAACTCTGAGCCTGCAGCCGTTTCCTGGGGACCGAACAGAATTGATGTCTTTGCAAGAGGACAGAATAACGATTTAATCCATAAGTGGTGGGACGGTTCGAGATGGAGCAATTGGGAAAGCCTTGGCGGCACCTTAACTAGTGCACCAGCTGTCTCCTCTCGCCGAGCTAACCGATTAGATGTATTCGTTCGTGGAACTGGTAATCGCCTATACAAACGATCATGGAATGGGTCTCGCTGGGAAAACTGGGAAGACCTTGGTGGGACACTAGATTCAGCTCCTGCAGCTGTTTCCTGGGGGCCAAATCGGATTGACGTCTTTGCAAGAGGACAAAATCAGTCATTGATTCACTCCTATTGGGGAAGATAAAAACGGTATACTCCCCGATGTCTGTTATATCTATTTTAAAGGGGTACTAATCTTAGAAAAGCTCATATTCACTTTAGTGAATTTGTTAGTTTTTTCTTATAGTGTTGGGAGAGATTTTGATGCTTTCCTATCACCTAAAAAAAAGGTTTGTACCTCTTTCTTATATGTAATACAATATAAGTTATTATTTTGTTCATTACTAATGAAAAAGAGGTTTTAATGTGAATAGGCTTAGAAAGAAAAATATCCATGATCTACTAGAGAACAAAGACGTTCAATTAAAGCGAACACTAGGTGGATTTGATCTAATCATGCTAGGAGTTGGGGCGATTATTGGTACGGGTATTTTTATATTACCTGGTACGGTGGCTGCGTTACATTCTGGTCCTGCTATTATTTATTCCTTTATTATTGCAGCTATTGTGTGCTCCTTTGCGGCGATGTGTTATTCCGAGTTCGCTTCTTCTGTACCAGTGACAGGAAGTGCCTACACGTATAGCTATACTGTATTTGGTGAGATTGTTGCTTGGATTGTAGCCTGGGCTCTTGTACTGGAATATGGTCTTGCGGGAGCTTCTGTTGCAACTGGATGGTCTGCATACTTTGTTTCCTTATTAGAGGGATTCCATATTACGATTCCTCAAGCATTAACTGGACCTTTCCAGCCACAGGAGGGTACTTATGTTAATTTGCCTGCCATTATCATCGTGCTAGCCTTGGCTTTCTTGTTAACCTATGGCATGAAGGAATCTGCTCGTCTAAATAAAGTAATGGTATTTGTCAAAGTGTTCGTCATTTTACTATTTATTGTAGTTGGATTTTTCTACGTTCGTCCGGAGAACTGGCAGCCGTTTATGCCGTATGGCTGGAATGGTGTCTTTTCTGGTGCTGCATTAGTATTCTTTGCCTATCTTGGCTTTGATGCGGTATCAGCAGCTGCTGAAGAAGTGAAAAATCCGCAGAAGAATATGCCGATTGGAATTATTGGCTCCTTACTTGTTTGTACAGGATTATATATTGCCGTATCACTCGTATTGACTGGCATGGTATCTTATACCGAGTTGAATGTTAGTGACCCAGTTAGTTTTGCAATGGGATTGGTGAATCAAAATTGGGTTGCTGGGTTTATTTCACTAGGGGCTATTGCGGGGATGATTACCGTTATTCTTGTACTGCTCTACGGTGGGACAAGACTTCTATTTGCACTTGGGCGTGATCAGCTATTACCAAGAAGCATGAGTAAACTAAACGCCCACAACACACCGGTTTTTAGCACGTGGATTTTTGCTATTTTGGTAGCATTTTGTGCAGGATTTATTCCATTGTCTAAGCTAGCGGAGATGGCGAATTTAGGTACGTTGTTAGCCTTTACTATTGTATCCATAGGGGTGTTATTCCTACGTAAAAATAACACTATCCCAACCGGCGGCTTTAAGGTTCCATTATTTCCGGTGATTCCGATTTTATCCTTTGTGCTATGCATCTTTTTAATGATGCAGCTATCGAATCAAACGCTAGTTGCTTCAGCAATATGGTTCTTGATTGGTATAATCATTTATTTTGCTTATGGAAAACGAAATAGTTTAATGAAATAGAACTAGGCGAAACAAACTAACCCCATCACATTTAATTGGTGATGGGGTTTTTATTTTGATGGATTCTCCTAATGCCAAGTTAAAACTATGCAGCCAGCCAAATAAAGAGAGAGACCATGTGCGGCGCATATTTTTGCCCAAAAACGTCTAGTTGACATATTCTTCAGGATTTGGAGGGGGGGGTTCAGGATTTGGGGCACCTTTTTCAGGATTTGAGTGCCACCTTTCAGGATTTCAAAAAATCATCAGGTTGCCCGCCTATTAATCCTGGGTTTTCTGCAATAAATTTAACAAGGTGATACCCGCAAGAAACGTTATAACAGATAGTATGATGGTTGATTGATCCACTACACCATCCAGATTCATTATAATAGCATAAATTGAACCACTTACTAGTCCAATCATCGCTGCATAGGTTTCGACCTTGTAATGTGTTAATAAATAGCGAATGAGTCTACTCGTCAGTAGTACCCCTAACACGATACCTGAACCAATTGTTAAGATTACTGGCATATTTAGCGAGAATAGGGAGTTTGTTGCAATTTCATATACACCAAATATAGTGAGAATTAACGCACCACTTATTCCTGGGAGTACAAGAGCTGTACTAGCAATAAAACCTACAAGGACAAAGAATATGTAATCAACAAACGACAGATGATTTAAATCGATGTTGGTCATCTCCCCTAATAATTGCCCGCATACCACCATGCCAAGAAAGAAGAGAATGATTATGTAATGCTTTGCTTTAAGCTTCGTCTTGTGGTGTTGGAGTGTTTCTTTCCAAAGATAAGGTAAAAATCCTACAATAACTCCACCAAAAAATAGAAGCGTCGGTGTACGATGGTTTTTTAATAAGTAGTTAAGCAGAATGATAGAAAAGGCAAATCCGATAATCATCCCAACGCCGAACATAACGAGAAAAGGTAATACCTCTTTTCTTCGATTCGTTGTTAACATGCTTAACGAATAAATCAGACGCTCATATATTCCTAAAATCATAGCGACCGTACTACCGCTTATTCCAGGAACTGTTTCTGTAATCCCTACTGCCATGCCTCGAAGCATAATTCCAAACATAATTTCAACACCTAAATGAGTTATTTTTTCTGAGAACTTCAATCGAAATGCGTACTGCCAAGACGTTACTTACTAAATACCAGAAGAAGGTAGCTCGCTGCACAAAGGAAGAATGCAATTTGCGTGATGATATATATGGATAGTTCAGAGAAAGTCAATTTTCTCTCCCGCTTCATTTTCTTGAACTTCCATAATAATAGATAGAACATAAAAGCAGTATGGTGGCTGATACTTGGAATACCTTGTCCAGTAACGCGATCAAATTAATCCTCTCCTCGTGCTTTGTTTGATTGACTGTATTAACTCATTCCCTACCTCTACATTATTTTAATACTAACATAGTATTCCAAAAACAACTTCGAAATATTGAAAAACTGCACCTGTTTTGCTAGATGGTAGCAAGGTAGGTGCAGAATGACTTTTTTAGTATTGATTCTCCATATATAGTTGGAAGGAACTTGTCGCTTATTTCTTATTCTAAATAATAATCTCTTAATAACGTTATTTCTTCATCTTTTAATCCAATGCCGTTTACTAGGTAAGAATCTACTGTTCCATACTGTGCTTCTATTTCTTTGAAGAATTCTTGGATATATTCCAACCTTGCTTCAAATATAGCCTTAACCGTTTCTTTATCGATAACGTCTGGCATGGTGTGACCGATCGCTTCGAATCCTGCTTCAATTTCACTCTGTGCCTTATTTGTCAATAAGTAGTCTTCTATGATTATTTCACGAGGAACGCCTAGTAAGCTTAAGATTGTCGCAGCTACTACTCCTGTTCTATCTTTCCCAGCCATGCAATGGAACAGGAGCGGTTCTCCACGATTATCTAGTAATAGTTGGATGACTTGGCGAAGTCCAGTAGTATTGGATACTAACTGGCGGTTCAAATTAACTAGCATTTCCCCGGGCTTACTGTTAAGCAACTTATTTTCAAATTGAGAAAGATCCCCCGGCTGTCTTACTACCTTGTCATTATTAATCAACGGAACATGATTCCACGTTACGCCAGCAATGTCTGGATCTGGATACTTATTAATTTCGTCCTCATCACGCAAATCCAAAATGGCGCTAATTTCTAATTCCTTTAATACCTCTATACCAGCTTCTGTTACAGCACTTAAATTCCCCGAACGATAAAGCTTCCCCGACTTAACATAACGTCCATCCACCGTTTCATAGCCACCTAGCTCACGAAAATTAAAGCTACCCTCTAAATTCCTTTCACGTACAACTTGTTTCATCTGTTCTCCCCAACTCTCTTATGTAATTAATTCTATTATACAAGAATAGTGGAAAAATTTGCTTCAGAATAAATGTTAAGTCTTTATTAATTTAATAGTTAATGGGAAGAGAGTTTGAGTGGTGGAATGCTTATTTTATGTGATTTAGGGGGATGAAGTATTTTAAGGGGGGAGATGGGAGGAAATTGGGAGGTTGGGGTTAAAGTCGCGCGGTGGGCAGGGGTTTTCGCGCGAGATCTCGGGAATTTCGCGCGACCCTCTGGCTTTTTCGCGCGGCCTCTTGGGTTTTTCGCGCGACTCGGCGGTTCTCGCGCGATTTCTCGGACTCCTCGCGCGTTTTTCCCCACTCCCCGCGCGATTTCCCGCACCTCCCGCGCGATTTCCCGGACTCCCCGCGCGCCCCCCCCCACACACTACTCCCACAAAAATACACTCGCACCATTTAAGGTTGCGAGTGTATTTCTTCGCTAGCAAATATTTGGCTTTGGTCCTGGGATTGTGTCGTGGATGGATAGTGGGGCTAGTTGCTGGCCTACTAAGCCGCCGTGGGGTTCTGGTTGTGCGACGTATTGGAAGGTGCTGCAACCGTCCATACTTGGGCCGCTAGCCCAACGTCCAAATTTGCTTGCTTCTCCTCTTGAGAAGTTCATAAATTTGTAGGCGAATTCTCGTTTCTCCAGGTTGCGTGGGAAGGTGACTGGAACTACTTTTCCATCTTGGGCTTCTAATTCTGCGATTGCAGCTAACCATTGGTTTTGGTGCATCGTATCGCGGGCGATGAGGAAGGATAGCATATCCTTCACGCCTGGGTCATCTGCGAGTTCATATAAGCGTACTGCTTGGAGTCGTCCTTGTGATTCTGCATTCAAGTTGGCACGGAAATCGGCAAGTAAATTTCCACTTGCTATGGTATAACGGGAGTTCCAGGGATAACCAACACTATCGGTTGGTGTTGCCCCAAGACCTGACACAATAATATGCTGTGGGTTCATTCCTCCCATTGCCGCTTCTAGGATTGGATCTTTAGCTGCTTCTTCTTGAGCTGAAGCAGGGGCACCATCAAGTAATCTAGCAATCATTGTTGCTAACATTTCGACATGGGCCATCTCTTCAGTTCCAATATCTAATAGCATATCCCTATATTTTTCCTCTCCACGGCAGTTCCACCCTTGGAATAAGTATTGCATCATAACCGATATCTCACCGAATTGACCTCCAAGTATTTCTTGAAGCTTCTTGGCATATTGGGGATCTGGACAGCTTGGTTTTGCATTGTATTGCATCTCTTTGATGTGGTAAAACATCAAACCAATCCTTTCTCATATTTATGCTATTTATTCTTAACCATTCTATGAAAGAACTGGGCAAATATAGTATGTCTCCCTTACTTTTTATAAATTATTTTCCCATCATGATTTGTACAAGGAAGTTTAGAGAATATCCCTTTTGAAAGAGAACATACTAACCCTATACATATATCTAGGGAGTGATTTAAATGTTTTATCATATTAAAGAACTGCAATATAACGCAAAGCCGGACCGCCCAGATCCTGTCTACGCCAAGAAGCTACAGGAGGTTTTAGGTGGGCAATTTGGCGAAATTTCCGTCATGATGCAGTATTTATTTCAGGGCTGAATTGTAGAGGGGAACAGAAATATCGTGATATGCTTTTAGACATTGGCACGGAGGAAATAGCACATGTGGAAATGCTAGCAACGATGATTGCCCAATTATTGGATAATGCCCCTGTAGAGGATCAGGAAAACGCGGCTAAAGATCCAATTATAGGTGCTGTAATGGGGGGAATGAACCCACAGCACGCTATTGTATCCGGCCTTGGAGCAAGACCGGATGATAGTGAAGGTTATCCTTGGACCTCTCGATATACCATCGCAAGCGGGAATCTTCTTGCTGACTTTCGGGCGAATTTAAATGCAGAATCACAGGGGCGTTTGCAAGTGGTTCGGCTTTACGAAATGACAGATGACAACGGTGTACGAGATATGCTCTCCTTCCTAATCGCACGTGATACGATGCATCAAAATCAATGGATGGCTGCGATTGAAGAGCTAGAGCAGAAACAAAAACCAATTGTCCCAGCCACCTTTAATCAACAATACGAAAAACAAGAAGTTTCTTACGCCTTTATGAACTTCTCTAAAGGAGAAGAAAGCAGGCAAGGTCGGTGGGCTTCCGGTAAAAGCATGGATGGACAAGCTGAATTTGAATATATTAGTGAGCCACAGGCAATGGGTCAAATACCATTCTTACAGCCTGCTCCTCCACACATTCACGGAACTCCGCCATCCCCATTGTAGGCGCAATATCATATTAGGCAGATATGTAGCATGTATTCCAGAAAACGTCCTTTCTGAAATACATGCTGCTTTGTTTACTTGGCCTTGACTTTCATATCATCTACGTTATAATAAATAGTAATTAAGGAATTACAAATTACCTGTTTGTATTATTGAGGTGAAAAGATGGGAAGCTATAATCAAGATAAAGCATTGGAGCAGTATGATTCCAGTAAATACGTGACACCAGATGGCTATACAAGTGATATTGCCGTATTTACCATCACCACCGAAGATGATGGAACGAAGAACACGAAGAGAACCGTGAACAAACAACTCAAGATTATGCTAATTAAACGTTCTGACTACAATGCAGAAGGAGAGCCAAATATTGAAGGTGGCAAATGGGCGCTTCCTGGGGGATTTATCGATGGGAATAAACAAGAGACGGCCTTACAAGCTGCTGAAAGGGAACTAGTCGAGGAGACCGGTATACAAGGGATATTCTTAAAGCACTTTGGTGTTTATGATCAATTTGGTAGAGATAAACGGGGCTGGATTATTGCCAATGCACATTATGCCATCGTACCTGAGAAACAATTGGCCAACCGAAAAGCTTCCGATGACGCTCAAGCAGTACAATTGTTTACTATGGATGAAGTATTTCAATTGGACTTAGCCTTCGATCACCGCGATATTATCACCGATGCCTTAGCATTTATTGAACGGGATTTGATCGAGACGAAGGTTGCGAGGAACTTTCTCCCGGAGGAATTTACATTATCAGAGCTACAAAGTGTCTTAATGACCGTATCTAATCATCCTAGAATAACGACAAAATCGGTGTTTTTTGCCAAGGTCCCTAAGCTACCTTTCATCGAAAAGGTTTATGATGAGAAAGGAAACTTAAAAAAGACCGAGAGAAATTCCTATCGTCCATCACAACTGTATCGTTTTAATGATGTTGAAGTTATTAAATCGATTTATGAATAAAATGTAACGCTTGTAATTTGTAATTTTGGCATTACTAATTCAAAGGAGAGGTGTTCAATATGTCAAAGAAAGCATTAATTAATGTCGATTACACCTATGATTTTATTGCAGATGATGGCGCGTTAACTTGTGGGAAGCCTGGTCAGGAATTGGAAACGTATATTACCGAGGTAACGAAGAAGTTTATAGATAATGGGGATGAGGTCATCTTTGCAATTGATATGCATCATGAGCAAGATCCATACCATCCGGAAACAAACCTATACCCGCCCCACAATATTGCTGGTACAAAAGGAAGAGAGCTTTATGGTGCGCTGCAACAAGTATTTGAAGAGCATAAAACCAAGCCACATGTACATTGGATGGATAAAACGAGGTACTCCGCATTTGTCGGAACGAACTTAGATTTATTACTACGCGAGCGTGGCATTACAGAGGTTCATATCGTTGGTGTCTGTACCGATATTTGCGTACTCCACACTGCAGTAGATGCCTATGGAAAAGGGTATTCCATTGTTATCCATGAAAAAGGAGTAGCTAGCTTTAACCAAACAGGTCACAAGTGGGCACTCGAGCATTTTACAGGCTGCCTGAATGCAACGGTTATCTAATAATGCGATTGGGGCAGGTGGTTGTCCCAAGGAGGGAATTCGGATGAATTTTACTGATGATAGTTTAATGCTTCATACAGATTTATACCAAATTAACATGGCAGAAACCTATTGGGCTGACAATGTCCACGATCGCCGTGCGGTATTTGATTTATATTTTCGAAAGCTTCCATTTGGTAATGGCTATGCTATTTTTGCCGGATTAGAAAAGGTTATCAACTATGTACAGAACTTTCAATTTAGTGATAGTGACCTAGATTATTTACGAGAAATTGGTTACCAAGAGGATTTCTTGGCCTATTTAAAGGACCTTCGTTTTCGTGGGACCATAAAGGCGATGCAAGAAGGAGAAGTAGTATTCTGTAATGAACCATTGATTCGAGTAGAAGCAAGCCTTGCTGAAGCCCAGCTTCTTGAGACAGCGCTATTAAATATTGTGAATTACCAAACCTTAATTGCTACTAAGGCCTCTCGGATTAAGCATGTAGCCAATGGCCAAACCTTAATGGAGTTTGGAACGAGAAGAGCCCAAGAGCTCGATGCTGCATTATGGGGCACGCGTGCTGCTTATATCGGTGGATTTGATGCCACCAGCAATGTAAGGGCTGGTAAGCTATTCGGTATACCTGTTAAAGGTACTCATGCCCACTCCATGGTGCAGGCATATCAGGATGAGTATACCGCATTTAAAAAGTATGCTGAAAGACATAAGGATTGCGTCTTCCTAGTGGATACGTACGACACGTTAAAATCTGGTGTTCCTAATGCTATTCAGGTAGCAAAGGAGTTCGGGGATAAAATCAATTTCCTCGGCATTCGCCTTGATAGTGGAGACTTAGCATATTTATCCAAAAAAGCTAGACAGCAATTAGACGACGCCGGCTTTAAAGATGCAAAAATTTATGCATCTAGTAATTTGGATGAATCGACCATTTCTAGCCTGCAAGCCCAAGGCGCCAAAATAGATGTCTATGGAGTGGGAACTAAATTAATTACCGCTTACGATCAACCGGCATTAGGAGCTGTCTATAAACTCGTTGCAATTGAAAATGAGAACGGGGAGATGGAGGATACGATTAAAATATCGGCCAACCCTGAAAAAGTCACAACCCCCGGGATGAAAAAAGTGTATCGAATCATTAACACAAACAATCATCACTCTGAAGGAGACTACATTACATTAGAGGATGAAGACCCGAATCAAGAGGAAAAGATTAAAATGTTCCATCCGATACACACCTATATTAGTAAATTTGTAACCGACTTTAAAGCGATTAATCTACATCATGATATTTTCCAAAATGGGAAATTAGTCTACGATGCTCCTAGCTTACCAGAGATTCAAGCCTATGCATCGAAGCAGCTAGAACTATTATGGGATGAATATAAGCGAACTATTAACCCAGAAGAGTATCCAGTTGACTTAAGCATGAAAACTTGGGAAACTAAAATGAAAAAGATTGAAAGTACGCGAAATAAAATCAGGGAGTTGACGTAAGTGACAACGGAGGTCCAGGAGTACTACCAAAGGTTAAACCCAGAGAAAGGTATAGAAAGGTTATTTCAACAAGGAGTTAAGGTTGGAATATATGGCTCATCCTTTGATCCGATTACCAATGTACACTTGTGGACAGCATCAACCGTTGCGCATCGTAAAAAGTTAGACTTCATCATCTTTCTTCCTTCGTCCGGGAAGCGAAGGGATAAACAATTACAGACCGAGGATAACCACCGTTCCACCATGGTTCAATTAGCGATTAAAGATAATCCAAAGTTTCTATTAGATACGTATGAGTTCACAGCTCCTGCTGGAAAAACCTACACATACTATACGATGGAGCATTTCAAGGAAATTCTACCTAATGCGGAAGTATTCTTTATTATGGGTGCTGACCTATTGGTCGATATCGCAGCTGGTAAATGGATGATGGATGAAGAACTCATCCAGTCCAATCAATTTATCATCATGGCAAGAGACAATATCGATATGTTAGCAACCATTGCCCAGTCACCGCTACTTCGCAATTATGATGACGGTAGATTCCAATTACTAGATAAAGGCTTATCCATGGAGATTAGCTCCACTTATATTCGTGAAGAGTTTTCGCGTGGTGGTGAACCACGGTATTTATTGCCGACAAGCTGTTATAATTATATTCAGGAGCATAAATTATACCGAAAGAGGGGAAGCAAATGAGTACACTACAAGAAATCATTATTACAGAGCTAGGCGTTAAACCAACTATCGACCCGAAGGAAGAGATTAGAAGACGTGTTGATTTTCTAAAGAAATATTTAGTGAAGAATAGCTTTGCTAACGGATATGTACTTGGGATGTCAGGCGGACAAGATTCTACGTTAACCTCTAAACTAGCCCAAACCGCAATTAATGAGCTGAACGAAGAAGCTGGAGAAGACCGCTATCAATTTATTGGTGTTCGTCTACCGTATGGCGAGCAATTTGATGAAGAGGATTGCCAGGATGCCATTGATTTTGTTAAACCTAGCCAAGTAATTACCGTCAATATTCAAAAGTCTGTGGACGCTAGTGTCGCATCCTTAAAAGAAGCTGGTGTTACGATTAGTGATTTCCTTAAAGGGAATGAAAAAGCTCGTGAAAGAATGAAGGTACAATATAGTATTGGTGGAAGTCATAACCTGCTTGTACTTGGTACAGATCATGCGAGTGAAGCTGTTACTGGATTTTTCACCAAGCATGGTGATGGCGCTTGTGACTTAATTCCATTGTATGGATTGAATAAGCGTCAAGGTAAGCTGCTGTTGAAAGAATTAGGATGTCCAGAGCATTTATATATGAAAAAGCCTACAGCTGATTTAGAGGATGATAAGCCTGCATTACCAGATGAGGTTGCATTAGGCGTCACCTATGATGAGATTGATGATTATCTAGAAGGAAAAGAAGTTGCAGAAAAAAGTAAAAATAGAATTGAAGAATTATTTTTGAAAACAAGACATAAGCGAAACCCTGCCGTTACCATTGCGGATGATTGGTGGAAATAAGTAGAATTGGCAAAACGCTTATGCGCTAGTACATTAAAAGTACGGCTAATTGGGAAATTACTTTCATTTCTCCCAGTACAGAAAAGACACTGCTCGTAACCGCAGTGTCTTTTCTTGCATGGGATGGTTGACACGCTCCCACAGTATAGATCAGTTAGCCAGCCCTTGTGTAATTTAACTAATAACTACCGGAGCTTATTTTTACTTCTTTAGAGTACTTGGTTAAACGTATATCTTTCCTATTTATCCCTCCGTCTATCCTCACTGATTTCTTCAGCGTATTCGGTTTGATAGCGTAGGTTTCTTGTTCCGTTTGGTTCTTGGTCTGGTAACACCTGATTAGCTAAGTAGCGGTGGAAGAATATTTCGAAACCCCCTACTCCTAATGCTGCAATTAGTGAAGCAGGAAACGGGTTATCAGCTGCTGTCATACCATCTACAAACCAATAAATAATTGGCCACGCTAGTATGAAATCCGCTACAGTAGCAACCAAATTGTTCGTTCTAGGTAAAATGAATAAATCCCCAACAAGATATGCCACTATCCCTAGTACTAACGATAACAGGAATACCTCCCCAAATGTCATCGTATACATAGCACCTAGTATAATATAAAGTAGAACAAATGTAGCAATAAATTTGATTAGTAATGCTTTGATATGTTTCATTTATCATCCATCCTTATTGATTTTTGCAAGCTTCGCGTAGTGATGAAGATCTTGAGCAACTTTGCCCAGTCGTTCTAGCACTCACTCTCCCCTTCCGTACCCGTTAGCTGCTCCTCATGATTCTCTTCTTACAGCATCTATCAGCAAGAACTCCCTTTCATCAAGGTCACCTTTTAGTTGCCCCTTTTATCTTTCCAAATTAGGTTCGTTTTATTTATAGGAGATTTTATATGACTCGTTGTCATATGCTTGTTACCTTTACTTAATATGATGTAACGTTTGATGGTCATGAAAAACGTGTATATAAATAGTAAACCCGTTACCATAAAAACTTTAGATAGGGAGTGGAACGTATGGAAGGTTTTAACCATATCTTGTTAGCATTTGACGGTTCTAAATATAGTGTCCAAGCATTACAGACAGCAGAACAACTGACCAAATGGAGTGGTGCAAGATTAACAGTCGTATTTGTTCATGAACCATCACTTGACCATACTGTAACACCTGGGGTCACAACGGGTAGAGATGCAGGATTATATCATACACATCTTGGCGCAATTCCTACACCAAACGAAGGAACGCCAAGTGAATTGGATCACACGTATTTGCAAGATAATACTGCCGACAAAGTGCTTAATAACGCCTCTGTAAGACTATCAAAGCTCACAAATGTAGATTACGAGATTTTAACAGGAAAACCAGCAGCAGAAATAATTGCCTTTGCTGAGGAGCAGGATGTTGACCTCATTATTATGGGGAATCGTGGCCTTAGTGGAATTAAAAAGTTAGTCACAGGAAGTGTAAGTAAAAAAGTAGTAGAAGAAGCAAGTTGTTCCGTAATGGTTATTAAATAAAGAGTTGATAATGGCGGGGGACTGTATTACTTCCAGTGGAGGTGGTACAGTCCCCGCCCATTTTTTATTTTTTATTCAAAATATAAATTGCCCCACCATAGCCAAGCACACACCAGATAAGTAAATTAATGTAATTTCCCAAGGAAGCATCAAATGTTGATGAAGCTAGTGATGCGCGCATCACTTCTGCCATGGAATATATCGGAAGTACTTCGTGAAGTGTTTGTAGCCATTCTGGTAGTCGGTCCATTGGAAAGTTGACTGGTGAGAACATAAGAGCTCCAAAGACAATTACTTGGGACAAAGCTAAAGATGTCGTTGGGGATAATAGATAAGATAATCCATATCCTACACCAATGGAAGTGAGTGCAATCATGAGAAGGGCTGGAACTATTGTCCATGAAATATCATATCCTGGTTGATACAGCAAATGAGCAATAAAAGAGGCAACAACAATACCAGGAATCGTAATCAATAACCATATCGTCGTATCCGCACTAAGAATAACGGAACGGTTCACTGGCCATGTTCGCATAAATTCCATGTAGCCATCTGTTTTGGATGTACCTACTTGTTGTGGAAGTATGACTAACCCCGTAAATATTAAAATAATGGTCGGAGCACCTGTTGCCAAATAGAGGATGGAATGGGTGTCTGGACTAGGCATTAGGTAAGTAAACCCTATCACAATTCCAATGGATATCAGGATTTGCATTAAAGCCATAAAAATCAAAAAGCCCGCGTTTCTTAAGAATTGCATTTGAAAAACATACTTGTAATGGCTATATATTTTCATGAGGAAACCACCACCTTATTTGAGGTTAGTTCGATATAAGCATCTTCAATGGTTGTCGGTGTTAAGGAATAATCCATTACAGTCCCTAAATCTACCTGCTCTCCAGCCCACGCAACTGCATTTGTAACATTTTCCGTATTCATCTTGATAATTAGTCGAGATCCGCTTTGATGATAGGAAATAGCCCATTGTGGAATATATCGTTCCTCCATTTTTTCTAGTAGATTCAATTCGATTCGCATTTGATTACTTACGGAACGTTTTACTTCGGAAGGGGTTCCTTGTGTAAGAATTTTTCCTTGATTAATGATCGCAACACGGTCCACCGCTTTTTCTGCTTCCAACACATTATGGGTAACTAGTATAACAGAGGTACCATTATCGGTTAAATTTCGAATGACATCCCATAAATAACGCCGACGAACTGGGTCGACATCATTGGTTGGTTCGTCTAAGATGACTAGCTTACCAGGGGCAATGACCGCCATACAAAAGGCAGTAAGTCTACGGGCACCACCAGAAAGCTTTTCCCCTTCTTTATCAGCCCATTTCCCCATATCTAATGCGTCAAAGAGCATATCAAGTCGCTTCGGATTATAGTTTTTTCCAGCTCGCATTTTCCCAATAATGGAAACTGCCTGCCTAGGGGTAAGAAATCCTAAAGGTACTTGGGACTGTGGCTGAACCGAACAAACAGACCGTGCATACACCCGATTGTCCGTCACCGATTTTCCAAATAGGCGAATCTCTCCTTGGTCCGGCGTTACTAAACCTACTATTTGGTTCACTAAAGTGGTTTTTCCCGCACCATTCTGCCCTAATAAGCCGACTATTTCTCCTTCCTTCATCGTAAGCGAAATATTATCATTCGCTATTAATTTTGACTTCCCCTTCCCTTTAAACACCTTTGTCACACCGTTTATCTCCAGTACCATTATTCCATCTCCCCATGTGCTTTAGATACTTTTTGCAGAAATTCTACAACACCCTTATCCATTGGATAGAACACAACGCCTTCTTCTAGACCTTTTAATGATTCCCACAAGTTACCGAGCAGTTGTTCATCATGATCAAACATTTTCTCCGCTTGCTTCAGCCAACGCTCTGCAAGCTGTAAAGCCAGGTCAGATTTCGGGTCGATGTCCTGATGTTTTTTGATATCATAGACAGCCTTCATCCATTCACGAATATCTTCCTCACTCATCTTTTCATTGCATTCCATTATCTTTCTCATTTCTTCCTCATTCATAAAATGATTATATTGCTGTATTAATTCTTCAGGCTCCTGGTGATAGAACTTCATGATTAGCGAAATGATTGGCCAACTAATTTTCTCTTCAAACTCAATCGAGTATAGGACACCTTGAAGTGCTTGTTCTAGCATTTTCAGACGTTCCTGTTCCCGTTTCACCATGTCTAATTGTTCTTGGATTGACTCCTGCCAATTTAATTTGGAGCTTTGCAAGATAGCATTAATCTTATCCAACGGAAATCCCATATACTTCAATGCCAGAACACGCTCTAGTCGCATGACATCATCCTCACTATATAGCCGATGCCCACCACTCGTTCTCGATGAAGGCTTAACGAGACCAATCTCATCGTAATAATCTAATGTTCTTCTAGTTACCCCGGTATTTTTCGATAAAGTACCAATCGTGTACATGACACCACCCTTTCCCAATTTTCTTAAGTATAAAACAACACGTTACGTGATGTTCAATAGATATATACAAAATTATTTGATATTTTATTATGATGGTTTGTTGATATTGGATTATAGGGGGAGGAGATGGTTGATTTGTTACCTTATTCTCTGCTTCTTTCTCGGTTAGGGCATGGAGGGGGGCTCTCTGTTACCTTTTTCACTGCTTCCTTCGCATTTCGGTCACTGAGATGCTCCCTCTGTTACCTTTTTGACGGCTTCTTCCGCATTTAGGTCACTGAGGTACTCTCTCTGTTACCTTTTTCTCTGCTTCCTCAGAATTTAAGTCACTGAGATACGCTCTCTGTTACCTTTTTCTCTGCTTCTTCCCCATTTAGGTCACTGATCCACTCCCTCTGTTACCTTTTCACCTGCTTCTCCCGCATTTAGGTCACTGATTCACTCTCTCTATTCCCTTTTTCTCTGCTAATTCCTTATTTAGGCAACAGACACACCCTCTCACGTGTCTCCCTTATCCCGGGCACAGCCCCCCACTATCTAAAGCACAAAAAAGCAATCAAAATCGTCACTTGATCTTGATTGCTTCTGTTAGGATTAATCAAACATCCTACTAATCCCAAAGTATTCTGTCAGTGGTTGCTTCCTTCCTTTGTGATGCCAGTCATGATATGCCTGAAATACTTTCATGGTATCTCCATTGGCCGATTCTTCCACTAGATACTTTACGGCTAGGAAACTTCGCCAATAGTCATACATAATACTGGTTAAACTGCCCTTGTAGCTAGCTTGACCAAAATGATCTAATGAATGCTTGCCGTACTTTTCTTTAAATATGGTAACTAGTTCTGTTTCTACCTTGGTAAATTCATTAAATTCTTGTTCATCTAGCATCGCTTTCCGTGGTAAATATTCACACATGCCTTCCTCAAACCAAATACTATCTTCTCGTTCTTCATCAAACTCATCTGGGAACAGATCGAGATGATGTGTTAGTTCATGCCCTAATATCGAGAAAATATGATTTTCGGAAAGCGTTTCATAGAAAGATTCAATTCCAGGGTGCTTAAGTCCCTCTAGTTGTCTTAAGAAAAGACTTCTCCAAGCTTCAATGTCTGGTGTGAAGTAAATTAGGTCTTTACTGGTATAGGCAGGGATTGGTATCGTGGAGAATGTCTCGGTTGCTAGTTCTGCTGTAGTCCAGACGATTCCTTTAGGTAATTCCGTTAGCGCATAATGCTCTTCCAATTCCCGTTGATAAAGGGATAAGCGACTCATGAAAAATTCCATAACAGGTTGGCGTTTCATGTAGTCTTCCACTTTTTCAAAAGCATAGATTTGTTTCATATTTTCTCCTCCGTCCTAGAACCTTTAAACATTATCTCCCTATTAAAAAAGCTCTGTAGACGTTACATTCTACAGAGCCTAACGCTAGGGACCTTATGTCCCTATGCTTCTTGATAACTATTAATTAGTCCAAGTGTTTTTGCCGTCCGTTCTAATACTTCTTGAGCTAATGCCGGGTTATCGGATAAAGAACGTCCATATGATGGGATCATTTCTTTAATTTTTGGTTCCCACTCTTGCATGCGTTCTGGGAAGCATTTTGCAATGACTTCAAGCATTACATGCACGGCAGTAGATGCTCCTGGTGAGGCACCTAGTAATGCAGCGATTGATCCATCTGCTGCACTTACTACTTCTGTACCAAATTGAAGGGTTCCTTTACCGCCTGCTTCTGTCTCCTTAATTACTTGCACACGTTGACCTGCCACGACCATATCCCAATCTTCACTTTTAGCTTCTGGGATAAACTCCCGTAATTCTTCCATCCGCTTTTCTTTCGTTAATAAGACCTGCTGGATTAAGTATTTCGTTAAGGAGAAATTCTTAACACCTGCTCCGATCATATTGAACACATTATGCGGTTTCACTGAGTTAATTAAATCAAAGTATGAACCCGTCTTTAGGAACTTCGGAGAAAATCCTGCAAACGGTCCAAATAGTAATGATTTCTTATTATCAATATATCTCGTGTCTAAGTGTGGTACAGACATCGGTGGCGCACCAACCTTAGCCTTTCCATATACTTTCGCCTGGTGTTTTTCCACCACTTCTGGATTATTACATACCATAAATAATCCACTTACAGGGAAGCCACCAATACCTTTTCCTTCTGGGATTCCGGATTTTTGCAGTAAGTGTAAGCTACCTCCACCAGCACCAAGAAAGACAAATTTAGCAGTGTGATATTCTACGGTTCCGCTTTCAAGATTTTTTACCTTTAATTCCCAGGAACCGTCACTGGTGCGTCTCATATTTTTCACACTATGATTATAGTTAATCGTGACATCTTTTTCTTGTAAATGATCAAATAATGTACGTGTTAATGCCCCAAAGTTAACATCCGTACCAGAATCGATCTTCGTAGCTGCTATCGGTTCATCAGAATGACGACCCTCCATAATAACGGGGATCCATTCCTTTAGCTTATCCGGATTATCGGAGAATTCCATTCCACTAAATAGTGGGCTTTTTGACAGCGCTTCAAACCTTTTTTTCAAAAATTCTACATCTTTTTCCCCTTGTACTAAGCTCATATGCGGCAGTGGCATAACAAAGTCTTCTGGATGTTTAATTAACCCCTTATCCACCAGGTAAGACCAGAATTGTCTGGAAAGCTGAAATTGTTCATTGATATTGATTGCTTTCTTAATATCAATAGATCCATCTGCTTTCTCAGGAGTATAGTTTAACTCACATAATGCCGAGTGCCCTGTTCCAGCATTATTCCATTCGTTCGAGCTCTCTACCCCTGGCTCTTGTAGTTGCTCCAATACGGTAATCTTCCAATCTGGTACCAATTCTTTAAGCAATGACCCCAATGTTGCACTCATGATGCCGGCACCAATTAAGATAACATCTGTTTTCATTCCATTGTTGCTCATTTTCCCCATCCCTATCTTCTAGAAGTGCTTAAATCAATTGTAGGCGCATCCAATTTTAGAAATATTCACGCCTTACAAAAATTATTTTCTAAAATCATTATAACATATTACTAGTTTAGCAGATTTTTTTCGAATTATATATTAATTGGTATTCATTAATCGATATTTTCTAGTATTACTTTTTGTTGCCTTACCCTATAAATCGGCGTTATTTCCGACCAACTCCCATCATGTAAATAAAATTACTTTTCAGAGTAATTAATCATTGCATCAGAACGTAATATGAATTACTATATAAAGTAAAGGGGGGTGAAAATTAGATGGAAACGATACGTTTAAATGTTTCACTATTGCGTAGAAGAGTACCGAATCTAACCAGTGCGGCCAAATCAATTGGCTTACGACCGGCTACTGTTTCGAATCTATGTACAGGGAAAATTCCAATTGAACGCGCTGAAGTAAAGACCTTAGTTGCACTTGCAACACTCGCTAAATGTAGTTTAGATGAGCTAATTATAAGAGGGGAGTCAGTAGAAATGATTGAGACTAAAATTAAAACATTGGATTTGTTTGCACCTATATCTAAGGGTGGGACTGTTGGTTTAGTAGCCCGTCCAGGAATGGGGCAGCTTGTTTTGTTAAGAGAGTTGTTTTATAGGCTTCATGATGATGGATATTCCATAATTCTATTAAAACCAGAAGGAAACCATCCGGAGTTGAACGATTTAACAGACTTTGATGTAGTTAATGTGGTAGACTCGATTGAAAAAGCTTATGAACAAATGATTACCATTGGAGTAGAGCAAGAAATCATATTCACAGCAGATCGTTCTCATGTTTTAACTGGTGAGATATTTGAGCTACAAGACCAGCTTCAAGCATATGATTTAAAATCTATTACTACTTTCCTACTTGATTTAAAAGGAGCTGTCGTAGATGAGGATTTACCATATGGACCTTTAGAAACATTACTATACTTTGATGCCGACCTCGCAGCAAGACATAGCTTCCCTGCTATCAACCCAATCTTTTCTACTTCTTCTGTTCTAGAGGGAGCTCACCTAGACCAACATCATCTATTTACACAGCAAAGAGCTAGAAAATTATTACGCCGTTATCGAGAGCTACGTTCTATTGTCACGGTACGTGGACTAGATAAAATTCCTGAAGCAGATAAGGAGATTTATCATAGAGGAGAACGTCTAGAAGCCTATCTAACACAGCCATTTTATGTAGCGCAAGAATACTCTGGAATAGAAGGTGAATCTGTAGATCTCGCTACGACACTAAATGATGTACGAAAGATATTAGATGGTGGAGCAGATTCTCTTGATACAAAAGCATTATCTTATATCGGGAAACTATAACATCCCCTTCCCAAAGGCTGGGACTCAGTGAGCACTTTGTCTCAGCCACACTTCTCTTTTTTATTCTATGACGATTATAACGCCAATACATTCTCATCTAAAAAAACAGACTTCCCAGGCATTCTTCTCACACGAAAATTACTTGCTTCTAATTGTCGATAATAATGGGATATCTTCACTAATAGCATGTAAGTGGGTTCCTCTTATCAATTGGAACAAGAGAATCATTTAAGGGTAAATAATGAAGGAAAAAGGTGCGTCCACTTAAATGGGATGCACCTCCTTTGTTTACTTCGCTATACTTTCTTTACAAACTCTGACTTTAACTGCATGGCGCCAAATCCAGCGATTTTACAATCAATATTGTGGTCACCGTCTACTATGCGAATGCCCTTCACCTTTGTTCCTTGCTTTAGCACAGAGGAGCTGCCTTTTACCTTCAGATCCTTTATAACGGTTACCGTATCGCCGTCGTGTAATATATTGCCATTGGCATCTTTTATAGCTAGCTCTTCCTTATTGTCTTGCTCTTGATTAAGCACCCATTCATAGCCGCACTCCGGGCAAATGAGCATGGTTCCGTCCTCATATGTATATTCTGAGTTACACGTTGGACAATTAGGTAAATTCATATTTAATCGGCTCCTCACAGTTTAAATTTTCTTTCTCACATTACGTTTTTTAATCATTTAGGACTCCCCCATGGACACCCCTATTCCAAATCTCTTCTTAAATTCTTAAAGTAAAGGATATTTTTTTCAATCATTGCATATTCAGTATTACAATGTGAAAACAATTACTCGCACTATTATATCATGCATCCGCATCATCTCGTTCCTTTCATTTATCCACCCTAGGTATGTATTCCACTCCATTTGGGAAGAAAAGGTACTATAAAACAAAGATTAGCTATAGAAAGTGGTATGCAGATGATAGAGTTTTTAAAAGAAACTGGCTTGATTTTTGGTAGAATCATTACTATTTTGCCTTTGCTTCTTATCGTTACCTTACTTATGGGGAAACGAGCCATAGGTGAGTTACCTGTTTTTGACTTCCTAATCATTGTTACCTTAGGTGCGGTAGTTGGAGCCGATATTGCTGATCCTAGTATTCATCATCTCCCAACCGCCATGGCGATTATTGGAATCGGGATCCTCCAAAAAGTTGTCGCCAAATGGAAAATATCTAATCGGAAAATAGGGAGATTATTTACCTTTGAACCTACCATCGTGATACATAATGGAAAGTTCATCCATAAAAATCTCAAAAAGCTTCGTTACTCGATTGATAATATCCTGCAAATGCTAAGAGAAAAGGATGTATTTGATATCAGTGATGTGGAAACAGCGATTGTCGAAGCAAGTGGATCACTTAGTGTATTGAAGAAGCCGTTAAAAAATACTGTTACATTAGAAGATATGAATATGATGAACCCTACCTCCAACATCACGTTTCCTGTCATTATAGAAGGAACGATATACACGGATGTTTTAGCTGATTTAAACGTTGATGAGGATTGGATACGAACACAGCTATCACAGCAAGGAATTGATGGGTGGATAAGGTATTCTTTGCTTCCATTAATAAATATTTAGAATTACAGATCTCGTTATATGATGATCATTCTATTACGATTCCGCCGATTAAGCATTAATTTCTAAGCGCTTCAGAATTTCTGAGGCGCTTTTTATTATGCTATAAAATCTATCATTCTAGTAAACAACAATAAATTTACATTATTCTTACCCCCGCTTTACATTGGCTTAGTAGAACATCTATATAATGAAATTTGTCGACTTAGGTATTATTTTAGGAGGTTACAACTTGAAACTAGCGTTAAACAATATCTCAATGAAGTTTGATGATATTACCGCTGTAGACAATCTAACGGTCACGATTAATGAAGGAGAGCTAGTATGCCTTCTTGGCCCAAGCGGGTGTGGGAAAAGTACAACATTATTTATGCTAGCAGGATTATATAAGCCATCTTCTGGGAAACTCTATTTCGGTGACAAATTAGTCAATGATATAGAGCCCGAAGACCGCGGGATTGGCATGGTATTTCAAAATTATGCCCTCTACCCGCATCTATCTGTACTGAAAAACATCATGTTTCCATTAAAGATGGCAAAAGTACCTAAAAAAGAAGCGGAAGAAAGAGCAATTGAAATGGCCAAGCTTGTCCAAATCGAACATTTGCTAGACCGTAAGCCGAAGCAGCTTTCTGGTGGCCAACAGCAACGCGTAGCCATTGCTCGTGCCCTTGTTAAAAAGCCGAATCTATTATTACTAGATGAACCATTATCAAACCTAGATGCTAGACTTCGATTAGAAATGCGCGAAGAAATTCGCCGAATTCAGCAAGAGGTCGGGATTACAACCATTTTCGTAACCCATGACCAAGAAGAGGCGATGAGTATTTCAGATAGGATCTTACTTATGAAGGATGGGAAATATCAACAATATAGCCCTCCTCAGGATATGTACGATTTTCCTAAAAACGCATTCGTAGGTAAGTTCATGGGGAGTCCGCCTCTCAATATGATTCCCGTCATGTTAAATGAAGGAAGTATTACCATTAAAGATACCGAACAGTCCTTCCCTAACCCACTCACCATAAATCAAGCATTATCCTCATCTAATGAGGCATTATTAGGTGTACGTGCGGAAGATTGGACCATTGCAAAAGACACATCAAAAATACGCTTAACGGCCCTTGTTGAATTAGTTGAAAGAATCGGTCGAGATACATTACTATCTGCCACGATTGGCGGACATTCTATTCGTGCCCTAGTAGACCCTGAATTTACGATTCAGCCTGGGGACGCAGTAGATTTAACGATTCGGAATGATCGTTTCCACCTATTTGACGCAAAGACAGAAGCGAATTTAGGGTTAAAAAATGAATAAGGAGGGCTTTTGTTGAATCTAAAACCAACATTATCCAGTACATTAAAAGCTCTTCTATATTTATTACCAGCACTCGTTATATTAGGTGTTTTCAATATCTATCCGATTATTAAGTCTTTTATCATGAGCTTTTATACCGATTATGATTATTTCAATGATGTTGTTTATGAGTACGGATGGGATAATTTTTCTTACATTTTTCAGGATCATGAATTTTGGACAGCGGTTAAGAACACATTCATTTTCGTTCTCGGGGTAGTACCAGCATCCATTGTTATCTCATTAGTCATCGCGATCATGCTAAACTCGAATATTCGATTACGAGGAATATTCCGTTCTATCTACTTTATTCCATTTGTTACTTCCGTTGTTGCGATCTCTATCGTTTGGCGTTGGATTTATCATACGGAATATGGGTTGATGAACTATTTCCTTGGCATTTTTGGAGTCGATCCAATCAAGTGGTTAACAGATCCAGAGTGGGCCATGCCTGCACTTATTATTATGAGTATTTGGAAAGGGTTAGGCTATAACATTATTATTTTCCTAGCCGGATTACAAAACATTGATAAGCAATATTACTTAGCAGCGCAAATCGATGGTGCCAAGCCACTTAAACGGTTCTTTCACATTACCGTGCCTTTATTATCACCGACTACATTTTTTGTTTCGATTGTAGCGATTATTAATAACTTTAAAGTGTTCGATGAGATTTTTGCATTATTTGGTGGTAAACCCGGCCCTGCTTATAGCGCCCAAACGATTGTCTATTACATATATGAGAAGTTTTACAATGAATGGCAATTTGGGATTGCATCAGCCGCAGCTTATATACTATTTATCATCATCTTCATCTTTACCCTTGTACAACTATACATAGGTAAGCGCAGGGTGAATTACTAATGGAGAGGGGAATTGAGATTGTACAAAAAAGCTGCTCTATCTAAAGGTTTTATCTATTTAATCTTAATACTTGGTAGTTTCTTAATGTTATTACCTTTTATCTGGATGCTAAGTACTTCCTTAAAGACTTCTGGGGAAGTGACAGCAATGCCTCCCGTTTGGATCCCTGATGACCCTAAATGGGAAAACTATCAAGACGCTTGGGCTATCGCACCATTTCTCCGTTATACGATGAATAGTCTCATCGTTACCGTTCTGTCTACACTGGGGGAAGTGCTTACTACCATTCTCGCAGCCTATGCGTTCTCCCGTATTAACTTCTGGGGACGTGATGTTGTATTTGCTGTTCTCTTAGGTACGATGATGGTTCCGGGAGAGGTGCTACTCATTCCAAACTATGTAACACTAGCCAATCTAGGATGGATTAATCAATATGAAGCATTAATTGTCCCATGGCTAGCTAGTATTTTCTCTATCTTTTTATTACGTCAGTTTTTCCTTGGGATTCCGAAAGAGCTATCCTACGCAGCCAAAATCGATGGCTGTCGCGACTTTCGCTTCCTATGGACCGTCATGGTTCCATTGGCAAAGCCGGCTATCATTACGATTGTTCTTTTAAAAGCAATAGGCAGCTGGAATGCTTTCTTATGGCCATTAATTGTAACCCAATCCAAAGAAATGCGAACATTACCTGTTGGGCTAACTTCTTTTAGTACGGAAGCTGGAACGGTATACGAATTATTAATGGCTGCTTCCACGATGATCATTTTACCTATGATTATCCTTTATCTTGTTTTACAAAAATACATCATTGAAGGTGTTGCAAAAGCAGGAATTAAGGGCTAATCGATTTATGGTTTTACAAGGGTCAAACCCTTATGAAATATAAAACAAATCCTAGGAGGAAACTATGTTGAAAAAGCTTCTATTAACTTTACTTATTTCTCTTTTAACCATCGCTTTAGTAGCTTGCGGCAATAACGGTGACAAAGAGGAAGGTAACAAGGAAAACACAGAAACTAATGCTACACCATCCGAATCCAATACGGATTCAAGTGTTGTGACATCATTAGATCAGCCGATTGAAATTGAATTCTGGCACGCTATGAGTGGTGGACATGAACAAGCATTAGAAAAAATCACCGACGATTTCAATGCATCACAAGAAAATATCACAGTGAAATTAGTTAACCAAGGTAGCTATGATGATCTTTCCACTAAAAACATGGCTGCGGCAAGAGCAAATACGCTTCCAGTACTAACACAATCGTATGAAGACTGGATTACAGAATATCTGGAAAATGATTTAGTAGCTGATATGACGCCATATGTTACAGATTCAGAAATTGGTTTCTCTGAAGACGAATTAAACGATATCGTAGAAGTTTTCCGTGAAATGAACACTTGGGATGGAAAATACTACGGACTACCTTTCAATAAAAGTACACGTATTATGTTCTACAATGTCGATTACTTAGAAGAAGCAGGTGTTGACGTTCCAACAACTTGGGATGAACTTCGTAAGGTTGCTGAAGCGACAACAGGGGAAAAAGACGGAAGAAATGTTATCGGTCTAGGTCTAGAAAACTCTGTAACATTAGAATTTAACCAATGGGTACACCAAGCTGGTGGTGTTTACTTTGATGAAGCAAATGGAACCTTTGAAATGAACTCTGCTGAAGGTAAAGAAGCATTAGAATTTGTTTATGGCATGATTGAAGATGGCATCGCGCGTACTGCTGGTGAGGATGGTTACATGTCAGAGCCATTTGCTCGCGGAGATGTAGCACTTTACATTGGTTCATCTGCTGGTATTCCTTATGTAGCAGCTCCAGCTGAAGAAAACGGATTGAACTGGGGAGCTGCCGTTCTACCTGCTGGTAAGCAAGCAGCAACACCATTTGCAGGTACAAACGTATCCGTATTCTCTTCTGCAACAGAAGAAGAGAAATATGCCGCTTGGGAATATATGAAGTTCTTAATTAACACTGAAAACACGACTTATTGGGCAATGGAATCTGGTTATCTACCAGTTCGTTACTCTGCACTTGAAAGTGACGAATGGAAAGCTTATGTCTCTGAAAATCCAGAGTATGGCGTAGGGGAACAGCAATTTGATGCTGGCTTCTATGACCCTCGTATCAAAGGCGCTTATGCATTAAAAAATGCTGTAGCAAAAGAGCTAGACCGCGTTCTACTTGGTGAAATTACAGTTGACGAAGGACTAGCTAACGCAGAAGAAGCTGCAAAAAGAGAGCTTGGCCAATAATTAAGTTAACGACTTTTATAGTAAAGGAACCTGGATATTCAGGTTCCTTCACTTATTATTAAAAGGAGATACATATATGAATAAAACAACATTAACATTCTATGGTGGGTTACGTTCGATTGGCGGGACAATTGTCTCCCTACAATATGGAAGCGACCGCGTTATTTTTGACTTTGGACTTGTTTACAGCCCCCAAACCAACATATTAGATGGTCAAATACAAGTAAGAGAAAGCGCCATGACCCGTGATTATTTAACATTAGGACTTATCCCAAAGATAGATGGCATCTACCATGAAGCTTCCTTACCTATAGGCTCTTCATTAATACCAGCCAATCACTATCAAGGGAATACGGCTATCCTTATCTCCCATTTACACTTAGATCATATCGGTGGCATGGGCTTCATCGATCCATCTATTCCGGTGTTTATGAGTAAGGAATCACATGACCTTTACCAAACATTAGAATTAATTGGTGAAAGGGTTAATGGGGATAGAATCTATGAATCTTGTGAATATGACAAACCTTTCTTCGTTGGGGAAATTAAAATAACACCACTTCAAGTGGATCATGACATTCCTGGTGCTTGTGGCTTTCATATCGAAACACCAGATGGCGCTGTTGTCTATACCGGAGACCTTCGTTTACACGGTAATCACCCAGAACGAGTGGAATCATTTATTACAAAGGCAAAAACACTTGGTTTTGATGTAGTCATTATAGAAGGGACTACGCTACGCAGTGAAGAGGAGCTTCCTGAAGAATTGCTGGTTGCCAATAGGGATATCCCAGCGGAGCTAATAACCGAACCTAAGGTACCAAAGGTAATGGCGGAGCTACTTCACGACAAACAAGGAATCGGTATCTTTAACATTTACCACAGAAATATAGATCGAATTGCCGGTCTGTTACAAGCAGGACAATTACTAAATCGGAAAGTAGTCTTCGAAATTGGCACGGCCCAGCTCGCAGCTAATTTGTTAAATAAAGCGTCATTTTACATTTATGAATCGGAATCGCTAAGACTTTTAAGGGAAAATAATCAATTACAGGACTGGCAAATAAAACTGTTCAATACGTATCCTTCCCTTTCTGCTCAAGTGATTAATGAGAGTCCTCATGAATACCTATTACAAAATTCATACGATCAAGCTTTAGAGCTATTTGATCTCAACACAGAAAAGGGACTATACTTCCATTCTGACGGTGTGCCATTGGGGGATTATGACCCAGCTTTTCATAACCTCAAGCGCATACTAGATCATCTTGGTCTAGCTAAGGTTGCTGTTGGAACAGGAGGACATGCACTACCACAACATTTACAATATATCGTGGAGGAATTAGACCCAAATGTGTTAATACCGCTTCATAGCTTTCATCCAGAACGATTAACACCTAAAAGAGGGATTCAATTGCTACCACAATATGGGAAAACCTATATATTGCAGAACGGAGCATTAGTGGAATTAGTGGAGGAAGACATATAGATTGGTAGTAGAAGGGACTCCGAGGCTTGAGTCCCTTCTGCTAGATTTACACTATTTCTGTAGTCTATCCGAAATATGCTTTACCGCCTTCATAAATACTTCCACAAAATCCTCTCTTTGCACAGAGTGTAACACATGAACATTCGGTTCCTTCTCCATCCGATTTCGATAATCTACAACTGTCGCTCCCGATGTTATCCCTTCTAAGGACACTTCCACATAATAATCCTTCCCTTGAAATAACTCTGGTTTCAATAAATACATAACCGCACATACGTCGTGGAAGTGTAATACTTGGTCATAGTTCTCCTCGTCGAAGGGCGTTTTCTTGATGGCATCTAAGTAAAAGGTTACGAGTTGGTATGCTTTCTCTGCAAATTCAGTTCCAATCTCTAGAATTTGCTTTGCCTCTGCTGGTGTGACATATGCCTTATGGGTTACATCTAATCCACTCATCACAATCGGAATTCCCGAACGGAATACAATCTCAACCGCGTGTGGATCGACATAAGCATTGAATTCAGCAAACGGAGACATATTGCCGCCAACAGCTGCCCCACCCATCCAGGAGATTTGTTGAATATTTGATTTCACCTCTGGATGTGCTAATAGAAGTGCCGCGACATTCGTTAATGGACCGGTTGCTACGATCGTTATTTTCTCCTTACTATTCATAATCGTATCCAGCATGGCGCTAATAGCAGGACGCTCACTTACTGGTAATGTCGGCTCAGGGAACGAAACATTGCCAAAGCCACTCTCCCCATGGATATCCTCTGCTACTTCTAACGCTCGGAATATTGGCTGCCCTAAACCACGTGCAACTTCTACATCTGCTCCGATATAACTTAGAAATGCCCGTGCATTATAATTTGTTTTCGCTTGGGGAATGTTACCAGCGCAAGTGGTCACTAACCGAATATCTAATACATCATCATTAGCAAATGCTAAAGTGAGCATCATGGCATCGTCAATTCCTGGATCTGTATCAATAATAATTGGTAATCTTGTCATGAGAATCTACCCCTTATCGTTATGTATTTGTATCCTATCCATGCTTTTCCTACTATACTCCTTACTTATTCTCTATAACCTTGGCAAGCGAGCGTAATGCATCATACTGATAAATTTCATAGTTACGGCCTACTTTTAACAAGTATTGTTTTTCACAAAATTGGTTTAGTACATACAATAAATGGCGGTATGACACGCCTAAATAATCACAAACTGTTACATGCTTTTCTTTATACACCCCCCGGTCTGCCGTTTGCAAAATAAAATCTGCAAGTCTGTTTTCTAGTGGAAAGGCGAGGCTCTGTGAATATTTAGCCGCCATATTGGTCGCCTTCAAACTTAAGAATTTCGTCAGTTCTCTTAGGAACTTCGTATCTTCCAGTAATTTCTTTCGATAGTGGGTTATAGGAAGCGCAAAGCAGATCGTCTTCGTTGTCGCTTGAATACCCTTTGTATAATACACGTCATGTAACAATTCCATTTCACCAATATATTCATTTTCATTGATAAAATTAATTAAGGAAACCTTTCCGTTCTGATGGGTTATATAAATCTTTGCCTTTCCCTCTATCACATAAAATAAATAATTGGGTCGCATACCTTCCTGAATAATCCAATCATCCCGCCTGTATTCATGGACTTCCATGTACTCCTCTATCGGAAAAGAAAATAAATGACCGATTGCGTTCTCTTCTATAAACTTCCGCTTTTTCTCGCCTTTGTAAATTTCCATTTCTCACCTCATAATAAGAGATATCTCATATTCTTACTGGATACTTCCATGATATCATGCAATCAACAAGGGGGACAGAGAATGAATACACAACGCTGGATGAGTATGCAATTTTTTAGTTTTTTTCTAACATGGGGAATTTTTCTACCTTATTGGTCAGGGTGGATGATTTATACAAAGGGTATTAGTGTCTCAGAGGCTAGCTTGATTATGAGTTTAGGTCTAGTGGCTAGAGGCTTATCTACCTTATTTGCATTTCCGTATTTCTCCGGAAAAATTAGCAGTAAAATGTTATTGCATGTAACAGGGATCAGTACGATTATTGCGATTCTCTGTTATATTCCTGCAAGCGACTTTACTAGTCTACTAATCGTCACAATAGGCATACATATCTTTTATCCAACACTGATGCCTGCATTAGATAGCGCTGCTGGTGTGCTGATGCAAAATAAAGAATTACAGCATTATGGTAGAGCACGGCAATGGGGTTCGATTGGATTTGTGTCTGTCGGCATGGTATTGACTATTTTTACCGATAAATTTGGTGACGACATCATTTTATGGGCATTGCTACTTGGTATGATTGGATTTGTCGGTCTAGGCTTTATGCAAACACCAACCGTTCTAGCAGAAAAACCACAAGTGAGCAGCTCGCGCAGTGGCATGCTCCAGTTGTTCCGTATAAAGCACTTTAGTATCGTCTTAATTATTGTTATCCTACTACAAGCAGCACATGCTACTTATTACAATTATGGCTACATCTTTTTACAGGATATCGGCGCACCTGTTTATCTGATTGGCGTTATCATTAACATTGCCGTTTTAGCAGAAATCCTATTCTTTGCGATAGCAGACAAAGGCTTTCAGAAATATTCTGTCGGATCACTGCTGACTTTAGCCGCATTCGGTTCAACCATACGTTGGATATTAGTGTTCGCTTTCCCGAATGTAATCGTATTTAGTATTGCGCAGTTGCTACATGCCCTTTCCTTTGCGATGGGACATTATGCTTTTATGAAATATTTAATCAAGCATATTCCGAACGCACAAATACCTAATGCACAAGGAATGTATTCGGCATTAGCTCTAAGCTGGAGTACAGCCGTATTTACTATTTTCGGGGGATATTTATACGAAGTAGAACCGCGATTCGCCTTTATCGGTATGATCGTTTGTACAATTCCAGCTATGCTTCTAGCTTTCGTTTACCAGGGGTTAGAGCGTAAGCAAGAATCTGTTTCGTTTAATTAATAGTAAGGGTATAGAGGTTGGGAGTAACATTCTTATATTTTGGACTGTCCCAACCTCTAGTTAACCATCCTTACTTCTCCATACTATGTAGCCTTAATTTAGCTCTTCATCCACCTAATGTCTTCCAATTCGGGTCCTTCACATCCGTTTTTTTAGGCGGCCTCACAAACTCTAGGCATCTTTTATTCACAGCTCCAAATGCTATGAAATTTTGTTGTGCTTCCCTAAAGGAAACATCATTCGCACCTGTATCATCTACAAATTCATATTGATAACCATCATCTTCCCAAAAACAGATTTCACATATATCAAACGTACCTGGTGGCTCTTCATCTAATGTTTTATATCCGCAACAAGGACAAGTATATTTCATGTATTCACCTCTTGTGGTAGTATTTGGTGTTTTTTGTTAGGGAGCATCTTTCTTTGTTTTGGGTGCATCTGCTCACGGATCGGGTGCATCTTTCTTTAATTTGGGCTCATCTTCTCACGGGTCGGGTGCATCTTTCTTTAGTTTGGGCTCATCTACCCCCGGGGTGGGCGCATCTTTCTTTAATTTGGGCTCATTTTATCCCGGGGTGGGCGCATCTTTCTTTAATTTGGGCTCATCTTCTCACGGGTCGGGCTCATCTTCCTTTAATTTGGGCTCACCTACTCCCGGGGTGGGCGCATCCTTCTTTGTTATAGGTACACCTTCACCCAGTATAGGCACATCGCTAAGTAGACAAGACCTCATTCTTTATCCGGTCAGCATCTATTCCGGCTGCAGTCAGCTTTTCCATAGCTTCTTCTTCAATAATGTCCTTGAACAGTTGGAGATTCTGGTCAAACGCTACATATTGGTCCATCATAAAGCTCATTCTATGTTCGATATCAATCCATGTTGCTATATCGGCTTCGTTATGTTGTATTTGTGCCTCTAGTTTATCTAAGGCATTCGCAACCTTTGCTTCATATGTTTGTTTATTCTCAAATTCAAACCAGAGATGATAAAGTTCCTTTCCCAATGAATCCCCTAGTGTATCTCTAATTTTTTCGATGAATTTAATTTCATTTAAGGCTTTTTGCTCTTTTACCTTAATATTATCCATCGTATCAAATGCTGGGATATCACCGGCTTCGGCCTCTACTAAATCATGGATTATGATCATCTTTAGTAGTCTTGAAGTATCTACCTTCTGTTTTAAATACGGTTCTAATAACATAGCCATTAAGGAGACTCTCCACGTATGCTCTGCTACACTTTCTTGTCTGCCATTAGATAGCCAGCTATGTCGCATTTCATACTTTAGCTTTTCGCCTAGCTTGATTATTTCCATGACTTTCAACAGCTCTGTTTTCATGTTCTTCCCCCAATAACTTTAGTGTACATCCAAAATAACATTTAAACTAACTCATCCCTTTTTGGTTGGGTTAATTAGAAATTATTTTGACATACATCCCTCTGTTTGCTTTCTCGTATGCTGCACGTCCCATGTTTCTTACGCTTACGGATAACTCTGATGACGGTATCAATCCTCCATTCATATATATGGACGGATCAATCATGCGGACTTTATTTTTCCGATGTATGTCATAGTGCTGTCGATCTTCTTTGACTTTCACATTAAAATGAAGTCTTCGCATGAATTGTAGTACATCTTGATCCTCTGATAATTTTATCTTTTTGATTACATCCTCATCCGTACCAAGGAAATCATCAAGGTTAATAATGTTTTTTTCTAATGATCGCTTCAGTGCCTTAGCTAATATATCATAACCATAGATATTTAATGGATCCATAAAGAAGTCGATCACTTCTTTGTAATATGTTTTGACAAACCATTCGGCATTCTCTATGTTTTGTAGATACATTTTTCCTTCTACAACGACTAGATTATCTAAAAAACGATTAACCTCTTCCAACGTGATATTTCCATATGCATACATATCACGAAGCGTATAATCCACCCTATCGGCACAAAGCTCTGGTGCTGGCTGTTCCAACAATGTCCACTTTGTATCATCCAGCAATAGGTCTTCATAATGATAGCCATGTTTCATTAAAATGTTGGGAATTTCAGAATTTTCCACAACGGTGCTATATATTTTTTCATGATAGTCTTCTTCCTTATTTTCAAATACAAAATCAATGACATGCGAAAAGGCGGTGTGGGAGACGTCATGTAATAATCCTGCGATTTGCTCCTCTATCGTTCCACCAAGTTTTCTAATTAACAACATAACACCTACGGAATGACTAAAACGCGTTTCATCCCATTCTTCCTTCACCAAGTAGCTTGCCCCACCTTGATGAATTCCTTTTAACCGTTGTACTGGCTTACTTAAAATCAATTCTTCTAATACACCGTCTACTTCAAATTCCCCATAAATTTCATCATAGATAATCATTCCCTATCTCCCTTAAACCGTTAGTTAGAATTCTAGAATAACCTTATAGTTTAATAGTACTAAAATAGTATGTTTCTCCAAAATAAAAAGGCGATTTTCTTACATCGCCTTGGTTACGTTTTAATATTAAATAGGGAAAAATTCTTTAATATATATCGTAATAAAAGGAGAGGAATTCAAGATGTCATATTCGCTTCCCGTATAAAATTTGCACAAGCCCACTCTCCTTCGCGCTTATATAGCTCACTTACACGCTCCCTGTCAGAAGGTGGTTCCTCAATCCAATTTAGCAGGGTATGAATGACAGATTCTTTATTTGGAAAGTGTTGGATTGCGACTTCCGCTTGCTCATGGAGTCTTGTCGTCCAAACTTGAGAACGTGCCATCACCATGGAATAGTATGTTCGAATAAGCTTACGAGCGAAGCCTTGTGTAAATGACTTAACTTCCTCATTGGAGGCTGTTTCTAGTCTATGTAATGCCCGGTTAAGCGCCTCGCAAATATCTCCATTGAATTGAATCGCTATCTCCGAGGTTAGTTTATATGGACCAAATTGTTCCCCTACATCCTTTCCATATACACAAACACAAATCTCCCTAAGAAATGCAGTTTCGTAATAATTAGCTGGGTCTACAGTATAATCATAATCGGTAACGGCAATACCAACATCCCGAACGAGATCACGATACGTTTGGGACAGTTCTTCACTAAGTTTCTTTAAATCGTTTACTTCATCAGAATTCAATTTGCGAGTAAAAAGAGCAAGAAGATCTAAATCTGATTTAACACGAGTCGCTTCACCTCTAGCCACACTACCATAGACATAAACACTATGTAAGCATTGACCAAACCTTTTCCTAAGACACTCAACAGATTCCTGAATGCAAGCCATATAGTCATTATCTATTTTATCGATATGAACATCGCTTATAATAAATCCATTAACATCTAAACCATAGCCCGTTCTTAAGCTCACCATTTACTCCTCCTTTCCCTTTTTCTAACTCTATGTGCGATGGGAGTCTTCCTATTCTGATTGTTTTTATTATACTTGAACTCTGTTACCTTTTTCTCCTTTCTTCCCTCATTTAGAGTTCAGAACACTTAACTCTACTTCCTTTTCCTACTTTCCTTGCTCATTTAGGATAGAGGCGCACTTTCCCACTTTCCTTTATTAAGAAAAAAAGCGACCCACTTTGGTCACTATATCTAAGCCTATATTCTCGTTTTAATTTTATCTAAAATTCCGCTATAATCGCCCAATTTGTCCCTTTGTATAAGCTCAAAATAGCTTAGGGATCCCAAGCTTTCAGTTTAATACCTTGATTAATTCAATTTCGTCTCTAATGGGGATACCTTCGTTTCCTATTAGAGGGATCTCTGGTTTAAGCTTTCTCGCTTTCTCCACTGCATTCGGAAGAATTTTTGATAAGGTAAAGCCTCGCTTCTGATAAAACCTTAACGCTAGTAAATTATCATTTGTTGTAATGAGCTTTATCAGCTTACAGTTTTTCTCCATTGCAAGTTTTTCCACCTCTTGAACTAAAGCTGTCCCTATTCCTCTTCCTTCCTCGGTACTGTCTAATGAAATAATTTCACATTCGTGATCTTTTATAATGTACGTAATTAAACCAATCATCGTATCTGCTTCATTTAAAGCAGCAACACCATCTAATGTGCTGCAATCATAAACACCGCTGGAAATAACCATCTCCGGACTTCCCCAATGTTGCTGAAAAAAGTCTATTATTCTACTTTTAGGTAATTCTGCTACCGCGCAATACATCATACTAGGTCACCTCTGTCATCTCATTTACATTCAGATAGAAACCAGTCGTTCTATTCTATTAATATACTTGCTTTTCAATCTTTCTCCATTGCACGTAATCAAACGCAATTTGAACCAATTACAATTCTTTACACTCCTTTAAGAGTGAAAAGTTACATAACTAACCAATACAATAAAGAACAGTAATGTTTCTAGATTAACTAAAATAGGGTTCGGTTTTACCTTGGAGAAAAAGGTAACGCGTTTGACTAAGGCTGTATCCAGCATTATAGCGAAAAAATAAAAAACGAATAAACTAAATAACAACAAAAGACTTGCCATTAACACTTGTCCGCTACTCCAAAAAGCGATGCCTAAAAATAGTGACCAAACACATCTGAAGATATTGGCTAATAATTCAAATGGGTTGGATAATGTAGCCATCATATATTGGCCCTGCTTCTCTGTAATCGATTTATCCTCGTTATGTTTTACTATATACGAAATATGGCCGGTTTGAAGGGTCATCGTGATCACAATCATCATGAGATAGACAAACCCAAATATACTGCCCACTTGTAGAGAATCTGATTGTAGTAATGTATTTAGTGCGAATGGTAAAGGTAGCCACATTGCATACATCAATGCCATTAATAAATGTATAAAAGCATACTCGTTCAATTTTGCCAATTTCTGATAAGTAAATATGATAATTAAAAAAATTAAAATGCCTATCCATCCCATAATCACAGTAGAAATTATCATCTATAATCCCCATTTGTTATACTTTTTTCCACTTCATATAGACCGTACTATTTTATTCCCTCGATATCTGCTCAATGGCTGTTAATAGGGTCCTGCCATTCAGCATTGGCACTCACTCCAAGAATGTTTAAAGAGGAATTTAGTTTTACATACGTTATCGCGCCGCTAATATGCTACTCCCATAGATTAACATCCTTTTCCTCATCACTAGCACCCCTTTTGTTTACGCAGCGCTCTCCTACGTTCCCATTTAAAAGCAAATACTAAAGCAAGTAATTGACACGTTATTCCCAAGCACCCCCCAATTGTTGGTGAATAGTTGATCAATGGGTGTAGTGCATTTCCTAGACCTATAAACGAAGAAGCTAAAAGAATAAAGATAATCGTTAATTTCTGATTTCTATTAATAGTTCTCTCCTCCTTTTAATAAAATTTAAACACTTTAAATATACATAAAATACGCTATGACTAGTAAAACAGTTACCCCAAGAATGGACTGAATCCAGATTAATTTATTGCTTATCCCGGCCTTTGCTTCTAGATAAAAAATATAACTATTTACTAATGCATAGCCTATTGTCATTAGGCCAAAGCCTTGTGGATTTATCGATATATATTGTAATAATCCGATACCCATTAAAAGCATTCCGATTGTACCAACAACCATATTAAGATATAGATGTTTTTTGTCCTGATTCATATAGCCTAACCCCTTTCCATTACATGAAGAAGTCTTAAAAATCAACGGTATTTTTCTTAATATGGAATTTATCATCCACGCTTTTTATGACAATATCGAAGTTTTTACTGTACGAATGCATGAACTCCTCGTATTGTATACGTCTTTGCTGATGGGATTGCAGTAAATAATCCATGTTTGCTCCTCTTTTTTCTATATCGCGTATGGATCGCCTTTTTAATTCTGTATCCCCATCGGTATAAAAATAAATGAGTAAATCAAATAGCTCCGGATTGGCAAACGCTACACTCATGCCTTCTACAATGGTTATCTTGTTATGTGAGGATAGTACCTCACTTTTTGCATAGAAGGTATCTATCGTACGTAAATCCATTCCTTCCTTTAGCATCCATATATCCCTTTCCAAGGAAGGGATATGATGTGCAGCAGGATGACAAGCAGTCATCTTAAATCGATGGGCTGTACCTTTATGTGTATAATCAATTAATGCATGTTTTCTTATTACTGAGCTTACGATGTATGGATCGGTGTTTAGATAAGTAACCTGGCAATCTAGCTTTTCCATTAATGCATGGGCAAAAGTCGTCTTCCCAGCAGCTCCATGACCAGAAATTCCTATAATCCGCTTCCCATCTGCCTGACGAATCCATCGTGTGATTTCTTGAATTAATGTATCCAACCTTCATTCTCCTTGCTAGTAATCTACTCAACCTTTCATGTCTATGAACGCTTCTACCCCCGACCACCGTGCGAAATATTCAAAATATTCATCTCCATCTTATCACAAATTGGTTGTATCGTTTACATTATTTAACATAGTCTTAAATAATTTGGACTCTGTTTCCTAAACAAATAGAGTAGGCGCATGAATCACTCATGCGCCTCTCGCAGTTCCGTACGTGCGGGTCATCGCATACGGCTCCTCCATGATTATTCCCTTTGGGAATGATGTTCATTGTAAATATCAACCAGAGAAA